>NZ_JARVRU010000199.1:0-43764 GCF_030209535.1 Lysinibacillus sp. fls2-241-R2A-57 | reverse complement strand
ACTATCTTAAAAACGGGTCAAACCGTTGATATACCAACATTTATAGAGGGAGGAACTAAATTGAAGGTAATAGTAGAATATGTTCCAGAGGACAGTATTACTTATAAGAGTTGGTTTGTCATCAAGGATGAACTGGATGGAAAATTTAATAAAGATACATCTAGCCCTTGGGATATGGGAGTAGAGGCTCATACAGGTTTTACGTACTATCCTGTAGATAATGCTGTTATTACGCTCTATCCTGCAAAGTCGGCGGATAAAAAGTATTTATTACTACTTTCAAATATAGCTGATACTGAAAGGTTTAACTCTTATAAAATGTATTCTTGGGAGGAAGCAATTAATATCATTTCCTTGTTGAAGGATTTATCATTTAAAGCGGCATTACGTGTATGGAAGTCAAAAAAATTTTAAAATATAATGAGAAATTTAAACAGTATTAGAGATTAGTATAGTCTATCATAAGAGAAGAATTGTGATTTTCTTGAAACTAAAATGTTGTTAAAAATAGTATAGTTAAGAAGTTGAATTATTTCTTAAATTCCGAGGTCAAGTCACAATTTATTTGATTATGCGGACTTATGATTAAAATTCAAAACATATGTAAAGAAGTCGTCAAAACCCCTTCTTTACATATGTTTTTTTGTAATAGATATGGATTTGTCTTTCGTATATTTACTGATTTTTTGACACGAAGGTAAGTCCGTAATAATAACGCATATAAATAACCAGGCACCTCCGGTACGATAAATGTATCAATTAAAGGAGGTGCTTCTTTATGTCAACTACCAAATTAACAATTATATTCAGATCAAGCGAGACAAGCTACCCTTGAATCAGATGAATATTTTAAATCGATTGGTGTAACAAAAGATACACCAACAAGACCTGTAGGGAATAGAAGGAGGTGCCCATGAGTTTAACTATTGAAATGTTTATACCAATGATAAGGGAAATTATATTAGATCTTTCTAAAAAAATATAATAAAATTGAAGAGGATGGTAGGTTAGGTAGAATTAATATTGATGATTTAAAAAGAGTAATAACCGAGTATGACTGCAAAATAATTCCTTTGCCGGATGATGCTTTTAATCTAGCGGAAATTTACTATATTGAAGCAGAAAAAAGACTAGATATTTATTTGCCTTTATGGACAAAAGAAGAAGGAAGAAGAGATTTGACTTTGTCATTGTCAGGACAAAGAAATAATAATCAACTTACAATTGAATTTAATGATTTAAGAGTCTTGTAAAAGTTTAAATACTCAAAAAAATCTTAGCGCAGAATTTTTTAAAATATGCAAGTATAACTTAGTAGTTATACTTGGAATAAAATTTTAATATACATTAAAAGAGTAGCATTGAATCCTAGCTATCGGATTTTATCGCTACTTCTTTTTGTGAATGACATATGAGAAATGTGTCACAAATTGGCTTCTCGTTTATAGTAAGCACATTGGATAGCGTCAACGCAGTACAATGAACTCGATCAAGAGATAGAGAGAATCTTACCAGGAGATGTCATTAGCAAATGGCAGTATGACGTAACTGGTAGACCAACACACCATCGAATAAGTAGTCAGGGCCGTCATACACGAAGACGAGTCTATAATTGGGATGTCAATCATCGATTACGAAGCATAGTAAATGAGTAAACGGGTGTAAAAGTTACCTATGGTTACGATGAATTCAGTAACCTCGTTTGGTCCAACCAAGACGGTCAATTTGATTTCTTACACCGCAGTGTTGACGATGTCGGGAATTTGTATGAAACAAAAGAAAAGACAGATCGTGTCTATGGTGCAGGCAGCAGATTACTTGAAACGAGAGAGGCAACATTCTCTTATGATGATGAAGGTAATCTGATTCAAAAAGTTGAGAAGAATGGTGATACGTGGAAGTATGAGTACTATGGCAATGGCATGATGTCGAAGGTCATTAGACCAGACAAGACAGACGTTACTTTCAAGTATGACTCGCTGGGCAGACGAATTGAGAAGAGCTCAAACGAAAAGATAATGAAATTCGTATGGGATGGGAATACTATCCTACATGAGTATTTCTCGCATAATGATTCAGATATATTTGAAAATATAGATGGGTATTCATCACAGAACGACTCAAAAATACCAGATAGTCTAGTCACATGGGTGTTTAATGATGGGTTTATCCCTTCAGCTAAAATTACGAATGAAGGTAATTACAGTATTATTAGTGACTATCTAGGAACGCCTGTTGAAGCCTTTGATGAAGAAGGTAATAAGGTTTGGTCAGCTGAGCTTGATATTTATGGGCGTGTGAATGAGTTCACTGGTGAGAAAGATTTTATCCCATTTAGGTATCAAGGGCAGTATGCGGATGAAGAAATAGGGTTTTACTATAATCGATTTAGGTACTACTCACCACAAGAGGGAATGTATATACAACAAGACCCGATAGGACTTTCTGGGAATAATCCTACAATCTATGGATATGTGAGTAATCCGAATAGCTGGATAGATCAGTATGGATTAAATACATCTTTAGGTAATGTCGGTGAGAATGAAATAGTCAACCGATTGAACAATTGTGGCAGATACTCAGAAGTTGTTCAGATTCAAAATAATTCTGGTCATGGTGTTGATATACTGGCAAAGAATAAATACACTGGTGAGTGGAGTGCTTATGAAATAAAAACAACAGAAACTAATAGAAATCCTAGTCTTTCACCTGCTCAGAGATCATTAGGGGCAAATGGGTATACACAAAGTCGTCTTACCCGTGCAAGTATGGGAAGTGGTCATTATAAAAATCTTCCAGCTTCTAAAAAGGCAGATGCAAAAAGAATATTAGATGAAATCCAAACACAGGGGGGAATAAAAAAAGGAACACAAATAAATGTATTTGTGGACTCAAATAAAAATGTTATAAAGGTAAGAAGTAAAAAATGGTGTCCTTAAGGAGGGAATTAGGTTTGGAAAGCAATCTTTATAAAAAAATACAGAGTAAAGTTAAAAGATGGAGCAAAGGATTTGCAGAAAAAGAACGGTCTTTTATGTATGAAGAAAGTTATACGATTATAGAAAAATTTTTGGAAGGTTCTAAAGAAAAAAAAGATTATATTACCTTAGGTAATACATGTAATATACTTTCCACATGGTACTGTGCTGACTTTCTAGAACGATATTTGAACAACAAGGGTGATTATTCTTATTCACTTAAACAATGCATGTTATGGGGAACAATAGATCATCTATTATATGCAACAGGAAAAAAAGGGGAAATTAAACCAATATGGTTTGTAGAAGTATGTTTATCTGCTTGTAATCTATTAATCTTACAAGAAGTAGATAAAGCACATAAATTGTTACAGTATACCTCTCCTGAGAAAATCAATTTTAATGTTGAGCCACCTGAATCAGTTTGCCAGTTTGTTAACAAAATGTTTTCAATATTTTATAAGGATAAAGAAATTCCTCATGAATTCCCAAAACCGCTTAATGACATATATTCTAATTTGTTAAACGATTTGACGGATGAAACAAAGAAAGACATTAATGCTTCTGTGAATCAGGCCTGTGAATTTCATTTAAGTAGAACAAAAATGTACCAAGAATTTGATAGAGAAGACAAAATGCTTTTACCATCAGAAATATTAGCTCCCCTTTTGCTAAGAAAAGGAATGGGTTTAGATGTGGAAAATATTGAACATCCACTTATTAAAGACTTGTTTCCAGTAATTGAGAGTTTAATAGAGGTTGATACAGATTCTGTATTTTTAAAGGTTATCAAATATATATAATAGAAAATGTATTTTGATGTTAGTAGAACAATTATATTATAGCATTTCATGCCTGATAGTAGTTTAAGTTTTAACCGATAGTGTCGATGAAACCAGCAATCCTATGAAATAAAAGAGAAGAAATGTTGCATGTTTTTGACCTCGTACAGATTAAAAACTCTGTGGTGATATTTGTAAAAAACATCATGAGGCTGGGACATAACTGGTCAAAAGCTTAAAAAGCGCGAGAAATTAATTTTATAAACGTTGATTTCTCACGTTTTTCTTATGTGAATTTTTTTAATTTTGCTTTGAAAATATACTTATGTCCCAGCCTCTTTCTTATCTCCAGTCAAGTGTAATTCTTTAATTTCTTTTGTTTTTTGATTTAGTTGTAGTTGGGAGAGGTACCCCTCCCAACTACAACTAAATTTTCGCACGACTAAAAGACCTTACGATTTTCTTTTTTTCGAAAGGTCGGTGTGTTATAGTAAATATAAACTTGGTTACGATTTCTGAGCTGGTAGTGCGGACTCATAATCGTACGATATGCCGTGTGTAATAAGGTGAAATGCAACTTTCAAGAACTTATTCATACACGCCACAATCGCGACCTCATGATGCTTTTTCTGAGGTTGCGTTTTTAATTTGTAATAGTAGTCCACAAAGTGATTTTCTTTTCCTTTTCTTTTTGCCATTAAAATTGTACAAACCATAAAATACAAAATCTTCCGTAGCTTCTTATTCCCACACTTATTTATACGATCACGATATTGTGTATTGCCAGATTGATAGCGCATAATATCAATACCCGCAAAGGCATTTATTTGAAAGTTCAGAAGAATGGTGATACGTGGAAGTACGAGTACTTTGGTAATGGCATGATGTCTAAGGTCATCAAGCCAGACAACACAGAAGTTACTTTCAAGTATGACTCGCTAGGTAGACGAATAGAGAAGTGTTCTAACGAAAAAATAATAAGATTTGTATGGGATGGGAATACAATTCTACATGAGTATTTCTCACAGAATGATTCAGATAAATTTGAACATCCAATTGAATCTTCTTCATAGCCTGACGCCGAAATAGCAGATAATCTAGTTACATGGGTGTTTAATGATGATGGGTTCATCCCTACAGCGAAAATCACGAGTGAAGGTAATTACAGCATTGTTAGTGATTATCTTGGAACGCCTGTTAAAGCTTTTGACGAACAAGGAAAGCAAGTTTGGTCAGCTGAGCTTGATATTTATGGACGAGTGATAGAGTTTACTGGTGAGAAAGATTTTATTCCATTCCGTTATCAGGGGCAATATGCAGATCAGGAAATAGGGCTTTACTACAACCGATTCCGATATTACTCTCCGGTTGAAGGTATCTATACTCAAATTGATTCAATTGGGCTTGCTGGGGGTAACCCAACTTTGTACGCCTATGTCCACAACCCGAATTGGTGGGTAGATGTGTTAGGTTTAAGTCGTAGAGGTAATCGCGCCACACGACAACACATGGATGACGTACGTGATCGATTTATAGCTGATAATCCTGGTGCTATTCATGTAGCAGGAGGTAGAGTTCAATCGATGAATCTAAATTTAGCAGAAACTTATCTACCTCCAAATGCTCAATTAGCAAGCACAAGAGCTGGTGGGTCGTATACAGCTATGACATTTGATGTGAATGGACAGACGGTTTATATTCAAACCGTTGACAAAGGATCAGTACACGGAATGTCTCAAAGAGAATGGGATAACGCTAATAGGATTCTAAGACAGGATCCGAATGCTGTTGTAGTAACAGTAGGAAAAGGAACTCCCTTAAATCCAGGTGATTTAGATATAGTTGGAAATAATATGAAACCTGGAAATATTTGTAGATATTAATAGCGGAAGGAGGAAATTATGAAGACCGGAAATAATATTGTAAAGAAATTAGGAATCTTTATGTCAGATACAGACAAAAAAATTTTTTCAGAGCTATTATTTGGAAAATTCCAGAGTGTTTATTTGATTGATAATAAAAGAAGTGAAAATAAGAATATAAAATTATTATCTTTTCTTAGTGAAGTGAATGTTTCTGCAACTATTCTAAATAGCTCTATTTTTTCATTGGATGATTATAAAAAACTTGTTGAAATGCAAAATTCATCACCTTATAGTTTTCCAATGGTGGGAAAAGGGATGATACAATACGTTCCCTCAAATATTGCTCAATATGACCCGAAATGTTTAAAAGACGGATATTTAAGTGCTTCATACTACAGTGATGATAAAGAAACAGAGCATTTTATTAAGGAAGTTTTCAAAATCGTAGGTCAGAATGGTAAAAAAGTATTTTTGACTTCAAAATATAGGGATATAGTTGCTGATGTAGCAGAAAAAAATATTGTTGCATGGCCAAATGCTGCAATAGAATATAACGGTAATAATGGGCGTTATCTGACTCAGACGAAAGAAAGAATGTTAATTTCTCAGTAGAAGGGCTTTTTTATGTGCCAGGCATGTGCGACTAACGCCACATTTTTAGGATAAAAAATTTGATTGAAGAATAGGAATGAGTTTGACCGAAGACCGACAGGATTGGTTCAGAGAATTCAACGTCCAGGTGATCGTTGGACAGCGTATCAGCATGATGGTCTAGGGAATGTCATTCGAGCTGATTATTATGATGACACTTGGGAAACGTTTTGCTATGACAAAAATGGTTCGTTAATTGAGACTGAAAATGAGCATGTGACCGTAAAGCTAAAAAATACAAAGAGGAAATTTTTAATAGATTGGATGGAAAGAATAAAAAAGAGTTTAAAAAGGAACTGAACAAGATAAAGAAAGAACTGAACAAAGGAAGGACATGGGAAACAATAACAACTAAAAAATTAGGGAAGTGTACAAGATGATAGAAAAAGATTACGAGATGATTGTAAGAATTTTCGAAGAATACGAATCCTTATATAAAGTGTTACTTAATAAAGTTGAAGATATAGGAAATGAAACAGTTCTTTGGAGCAATTCATATCTCGAATTATATCCATATCAATATGAATTAAATCAATTACCAAAGCCGAAAATATATAAAAATGAGCCGAAATGTAAGGAAGGGATTATTGTGAATAGGCTAAAAAACAATGAACTGTATTTTTCTTATTGTGCTGAAAATAAGGGCTGGGGAAGTTCTTTCATTATAAATGATGTTGAAAAGAAAATTTGTCTTAGATTTCTAAATAACGATGATGACGAAATGGTTTTAAGTCAAGTATATTGTGTAATATATAAAAGATCTGTGATAGAAAAAGTAATATATTATACAAGGGACGATGATATAGGCGAAGAAACGTTTAGGACTGACAGATATTTATATAATGATAACAACACTATTCAAACTATTATTAGAGACGGTTTCTTTGAAGAAAAAATAAATGTTTTACACACAAGGACATTTAGATTTGAGTATGTAAATGGAGATGTACTTATTTACTCGAAACAATTGAAAAAAAATCTAAAAGTTGTTGAAGATCTATTATATACCTCTAGAAAGTCAAAAAAAAAATTAAACAGCGACATCAGAGACAGGTAATGCGAAACTAAAATAGGGAAATTAAGATTGGAGTGTCAGGAATTCTAATTAGAGGATGAAGTACGATGTGACAGGAAAACTGTTCGTCATCAAGCGAAAAGTAACTATACACTACTAAAAAGTAAATATAAGGGGATTAAATTTCGAAAGAGGAAGCAAAAGATATACTACATCTAATTGTTTTAAATGATGTTGACACGAAATAATTAGATGTATGAGCTCTAAAATTTCTTATTCGAAGTATAACTGCTGAGGTATTTTTATTTGATGCCAAAGTTAGTTGAAAAATTTGCAAAACATGTGTAAAGAAGGTGCTCTAAAGCGCTTTTTTTACATGTGTTTTTTTGTGAAAAAACTTACTTCACTAGTTATATATATCATCATCAGAACCCCGAAACTTTTGTTTTGTTACATGGTAAAATTCTATGGGAACATAGTTGGACAGTGTATCAACACGATATACTTTGTAATATTGAAGCCTCCTGAGAAACATTTGGCTATGATAAAAATGGGTTGTTAGTGGAGACTGAGCATGTGACTGTAAAGTTGGAGCTAGAAATGTTAATAATGCTACTGTAAAACATTTAGAAAATCTAAAAATACGGGGTTATGAACAATGGAAAGGACATTTACCACCAGAAAATAAATGTCGCCATTAAATTTGAAAGGGGATGATATAATATGCATTTTAACATTGTAACTGATACGGCGGGTTCAAAGGTTGGAGAATTGGCAAGTGAGTTACGTAACTATATAAAACCTAAAATTCATAGTACGTATGCCAATGTAGATGTTACTATTTTAGTAGGGTTTCGTTGTTTACCAGAATCTTATAAGAGAAGATCTTTTATTAGATATACCAAAAAAGATAATTGTTTGGCTATTGATATTGCAGTTAAAGTAGAAGAATATGAAAAAATGTATAAAGTAGAACAAAGGTATTATTTGGGGAATCTATTTTTAGAGTTTCTAAACAGGGCGTTAGAAAAACACAACTTTGAAGGGCTTGAAAAAGAGATGTTCATCAGTGACATTAAAATGTGGGCAAGAGAAATCCCTTTGAAAATGGATAATGGTTCAACTAAATTGTGTAATTGGTTTAATGAAGAGATTGATTGGTCTGTAGATCTTGATAAATAAAGATAGTTTTATGTTGGCTTAACATTTTCGCAAAGAATCTAAATTAAAATCAAGGCGATCAATTTGACTTTTTACACCGTAGTGTCGATGATGTCGAGAATTTTAATAAAATGGAAGGGTGGATTTTAATTGTTTGCTCAATGCATTCCTTTTGATGATCAAGTGAGAGGTAGAATAGGTGGTAATCCTCCAAAATTGATTGAAGAACAAATACCTGATGATTACAGGTTTTATGCAACTCTAGTTCATCCAGGTAAGGAGGATGTTATGCTTTCTATTATTATTCATAAGAATTTTGATACTTTATTGGAAAAAAATATTTATCCTTCAATTGAAGTAAGAGTTATAGAGCATAAATACTCCGAAATTGGAGGCAATACTAATAAAAGTATTTTAGATTTAGGTATGAACTCAATAAGCGATTATTCGGATAACCAAGGGAATAATTTTTTGTTTATTAAAGTTTTGGGAGAACCACGTCTTATTCAACCTAAAAGTTATTATTATAAAGAATTGGAAAATAATAATTATTCCTTTTTTCTGCAAATAGAGGAGGAAGGCTATAGTGATAAAATGGATTATGTGTTTATGTACGGTGCATTATATCTATATAGGCATAATGAAACAGGAGAGGTCATTGCTGGTTTCTGGCAATGCTCTTGAACAACCTAGCTATTAGAGTGTAAAATGCTCACCTGCCGGTTACTTTATTCAAATGCGTTTGTGCAGATTGAGTAAAGTAACCCTCTTTTTCATTGATTTTAATGTGACTTTTGGCAAAGATCCTTGTATTTTCTTCAGGAGAAATAGCTGAAAACATCCATTTTTACGTGAGCGATGGAGTTCTTGATCAGTCCATAAGTAAAACGTTTTGAATCTATCTGTATAAATTACCTATTTGGATTATCATCAATAGGTGGAATTCCAGAAAGTGGTTGTAATTATATGAATATGCCTAAATTAGATGGATTAAAGGGAAGGGGTATGATTATGTATTATAAATTATCATGTTTTTATAAAAGAGATGTTTTCTTCTTTTATAGCGACGAGAATAGATACGATAGACGAGAATTGGAGAAAGGAAATCGATGTCAAGTAGATGGAGGTCTAACATACATTGTGGATAAATTTGACACTTATCTATCTACATATGATATTTTGCCAACTGTAGGTCCACCTTTAGTAAGTGCGAAATTTAAAGAAATAATTGAACGACATTGTGAAAATGATTGTGTCTTTATTCCAGTTGAAATAAAATCAACAAAAACAAAAGAACAAAATAATGATTTTTTTGCAATGATTGTTTCAAACTCCGTAGTTTGTCTTAATAAAGAAAAATCCGAGTATAAACCATCAATAAAATCATTACCTGATGGTCCGATTAGTATTAACTATGTTGTATATATTCCTGATTCTCTCGGTGTGCATCATATTGTCAGAATGGAAGAATCTAAGCATTTGATTGTTGTGGATGAAGTTTTTGTGAATTTGTGTAAAGAAAATAGTATTAATGGAGTAACTTTTATTAAAGAGGGCAGTTTGCAACGTCCAGAGTATTTATAGATATAATAAAGGAAAAATAAAAAATATTAACAGGCGTGTTGATTAGGGAAAAATAGGTTTATTATTGGGCGATAAAAGGATTTTTTTGTTGCTATAATGCCAATGAATTTCCATTTCAACTGATTGTAGCGTAGGCCTACTCGAGTGCTCCTACCGCTTTGCTTTCGTTGCAGTGCAAAGCTTCCCGTGGGAAAGCGAGACAGACGAGACCCTGCACGAAGCGAATGTTTTCTGTGCGAAAGCGTAGCGACAGCAACAACAAAGCAGAGGAAGCGGCTCGATGCTCGCCCGCAGGAAAGAGAGTAGCCCGTAGTGGAAATCAGTAGTGGATAAAAATGGTTAATCAACCCATCTGAAATATTGATATGAAATAAAGAAAAGTACTGCACTAAGATTTCGAAACATATGTAAAGAAGACGTTACAAGGTCTTACTTTACATATGTTTTTTGTGTCGATTATTACAGAAGGTGGAACAAATAAAATTGTTACCGCATTTACTTCAAAATAACTAACGATGAAAGAAGAAAGTAAGATGATAAATGAATATAAAGTTTATTGGTGCCCATTGTGTGATCAAGGCTGGGTCATAATTGTAAAAGATATTCAAACATCAAATCTGTATTTGTGTTGTAAAGAATGTGAGTCTGAATGGATAAGTCCATATGAAATAACTTTGGAACAATGTTTGCCATTTAATACATATGCAAAATATGATTTTCCAACTGAAGATGAGGTGGTTAGTTATGGCTGGGCTGAATTTATCAAAACCTAAAGGTGTAAGGAAAATCTTACTGAGTATTATTCGATGAATTTCATATAACAATCGGTAATTAATTGTGATATTTCCGAAAAAATATAATTTCAGAACCTACATATGAAGAGGTACAAACCTCTTTTTTACGTAGGTTTTTTAAGTCAGGGGCTGCTTTTTCTGTCTATGTGATGGTGGTTATACAGGAGAAAAATTTGCTACTAGCGTAAAGGATAATAAGGGTTTGGTCAGCAGAGTTTGATATTTATGGACGAGTAGTGGAGTTCAATGGTGAGCAGGATTTCATTCCGTTTAGGTACCAGGGGCAGTAAGCTGATAAAGAAATAGGGCTATACTATAATCTATTTAGGCATTATTATCCAATCGAGGGAATGTATACTCAGATTGATCCGAATTTCAAAATAGACCCGTTTGGACTGGATGATCTATATCATAGAGGTAGAGGAGAGTTTTTGATGGATATATATATAACAGTGGCAAATGGTGGAGTTTCAAATATTCGATTAACAGTTTATAAATATAAAGATTTAATAAAGGAAAAATTCGTAAATGAAAATTATGGAAATTATATAACAGAGATTTCTTATTTTTTATTTATTAATGGAGATGTGACTAGATATTACGAAAGAAGTGGGGTCTATAAACTTAGTTATAAACCAAAGAAAAAGTGTATGGATCTCCATATTTGTATGGATGAAACTGGTTGGAGTGATGTTGAAGACAGAAATGAAGTGATATTCAAAAATGCTTTAATGAAACTTTTAATATATAGTTCGGAGTCCATAAAAGAAAAAAGCATCGCTAAGAAATTAGATTTTAATAAAGATTTGTTTAACCAAACGTTAAAAAGTTGTTTTGAATAATTTTCTTTCGCAAGCGAGGAACTATGCTGAGTACATGTAATTTAAATTCGACATTATGAGCCATAGAGATAGGTTTAAAAAAATGTCAGTGAGAGGATGCTCATGATGAGAAAATATAGTTAAAATGACAGTGTAATTGAAATAGATCCAAGGGGTTGATTGACAAGCATAGTATGAAATATTTCTATACACCAATAGAAAATCACTATGATATTAGCCTTGAAACCCTTAGCAAATTTAATGATTTTGGGACCAATGTCATCTAGAGTTTTGCGAAACATTATCATAAATGCTCTTGAGTTTCGGATGTTGTGATTAATTAAGTTGATATCAAATTGGAGAGCTATCACAATATCAATTAAATAAAAGGGGAATTTTATATGGATAATAAAAACCAGTTAAATAAGGTATTGCGATTACTAGATGTTGGAGATTTTAATGAGGCTGTTGAAATTTTAAAAAAGATCTATATTTGCGCAGTCGAAGAAAATGATACCATTTATTCTGTTAAAAGTTCTTGCATTTTAGGAGAATATTTTTTATCTGATAATAAATTAGAGGATGGAGTAATGTATTTAGAAAAAGCATTATCGCTAAAAGGAATAGATGACGATTTCGATGATCTTTTAAACTATGAATTAGATCATGCAAAAGAATTATTAGAAGAAGCAAGAGGAGATAAATGAAAGGGAAATCAACAAGTTGAAAAATAGAATATTCACAATTATCTAATTATTTTAATTTTTAAAATGAACTGTACACTGTCAGGTGGATATTGGAAATAAAAAAACGTTATGCGGCTTGAACCTTGAACTCTAAATGGCTCAGGCCGTAGATCTTTCAAAAGGCTTGTCAGCTAAAAAACCAGGTAGTGGAATGACTGTGCATGGTCATGTGTCTTGGGAGGTTAACAAATAAGGGTTCACAGTTTATTTCTACAACTACAGACCCAAAGGCAATTGAAAAATACCGTAGCTCAGGACAAAGATTGGTCTCGTTTGATACTGATGATGTTGTACCCGACTCTCATGGAAATAAAAAGATATTAAATCAGGTGTGTTGATTAACCATTTTTATACATTCGAAGAGGCTGATTTCCGCTACGGGCTACTCGCTTTCGGAGGGTAAATAAAAAAGGAGTTAAAGAAGAAAAATGAAAGAAGAACTGATGAAAAGAATAGAATGTTTTCTTGAAAAGTATCCTGAATTAAAAGGAGTACCTGCCACACCAAAAGAGATTGCGAAAGCAGAGGAAGAACTTCAAATAAAGCTAGATGATGATTATAAAGAATTTATTAAGCGATTTGGAGGCTCTTATGCAGGGATAGCAATTCATGCATTTTCTAATGGTTCATCCATGGGTAATGAAACTATTATTAATTTGACGAATTGGTGCAGAGAATCATTTAAAGGAGATGAGTTTTCTCCTGAAATTAACAAAAGCTTAATTTTTTCTGATGATGGTTCAGGTAATCCAATAGCAATAAATGCTAACGGAGAAGTCATAATATACTACCACGACTCAGGAGATAAAGAAGTATTATCAAAATCTTTCGGAGATTTCATTGAGGAGAATTTTGCTGAATGGTAATTTATGAATTACTCCCAACCAGTTAAATTAAATTAAGCATGAAACGGCTATTGACATTACCGGTTCTATTTTGCTAGTATGTATCACGAAATAAATTTCCTTTAATACGGTCCAGAGAGGCTGAAAAGGGCTACGTGATATTTTAAGGCTAATAATATCTTTGTTTTCGCATGCCCTTTTTGTCTACTGTGACAGAAGGGCTTTTTATTTTGCTTTTACCTCTTTTAAACGGAGTCCCGTGAGGCTTCAAAAGAGAATGGAAAAGAATTGTGTAATCCATTCCCTCAAATAGGCTAAAAGAGATTTTTATCAACGAAAACTGGAGGATTGTAAGAATGGATTATCGTAAGAAAACAGTGGTAGCTTCAGTAGCTGGCTTAACATTGGAAGGAATGGACATTATGTTTATCTCCTTTGCGATGACAATGATTATTTCGGAATTTAACATTGATTTCGCAACGGGTGGGCTCATTTCTTCTGTAACGAATATTGGTATGCTGTTGGGCGGCATCATTTTCGGGGTTTTAGCTGATAAGTATGGGCGAGTAAAAATATTTACTTATACCATCTTATTGTTTGCGATTGGTACAGCTTTAACGGGATTAGCAACAAATATTGAACAAATTTATATTTATAGATTTATCGCGGGTCTTGGTGCAGGTGGCGAATACGGCATTGGTATGGCACTTGTTGCGGAGGCTTGGCCGAAGAATAAGCAAGGAAGAGCTTCTTCATATGTTAGTGTAGGTGCCCAATACGGAGTTATTTTAGCAGCGTTACTAAGTGCCGTTATTCTTCCGACTTTAGGGTGGAGAGCTTTATTCTTTGTTGGTGTGGTACCTGTTATCTTCGCATTTATTGTGCGAAAAAATCTTGAGGAATCACCAGAGTGGTTGGCTGCTCAGAAAAATAAAAAAATCGATAAGCAACATGAAAAAGGTAAGTTGGTGCAACTATTTGAAACGCCTCGAACATCGATGACGACAATGTCATTAATCGTTATGGCAACTGTTCAAATTGCTGGTTACAATGGCTTAATGATTTGGTTGCCATCTATGTTGCAAAAATCTCAAGGTCTATCTGTTTCAAGCTCGGCTCTTTGGACAATTAGTACAGCAGTTGGTATGATTATTGGGATGCTAACATTTGGACGATTTATGGACCGATTTGGTGCAAAGCGAGCTTTCGGTATCTTTTTACTTGCCTCTGCATGTGCTGTGTTTTTATATTCCTATGCCACAGGAAGTGTCGCAATTTTAATAGGTGGTGCGATTGTCGGCTTCTTCTCAAATGGCATGTTCGCGGGGTATGGAGCATTAATTAGTAGCTTCTATCCGGTGCAAATTCGAAGTACCGCTACAAACACAATTTTTAACTTCGGTAGAGCAATAGGAGGATTTTCACCAATCTTTGTCGGCTATATTCTTCAAAGTTATGATATGACGGTCGTAATGATTTACTTAGCTGCCTTATATTGCATTTCCTTCATGGTGATGCTGACTTTAAAAAAGGGCTCAAACGGGGCTTTACAACCTGGTGAAATAAAATAATGAAAACACGAAAGAACGAATTCCAGTCAAAAGGGATTCGTTCTTTTCTTTTTATTATAATAAACCTTTTGAACGTTTTTCAGCCATTTCTACGAGGCGTTTTGTAATTTCTCCTCCAACTGAACCGTTTGCGCGAGAAGAAGCTTCTGGCCCTAACTGTACGTTAAATTCTTGTGCGATTTCATATTTCAATTGATCAACAGCTTCTTGTACACCGGGCACTTGAAGTTTATTTGAGCTACGATTAGCCATTTTTCTCACCTCCTTGTGATTAGAATGGTCGAGAGTTTACTTTTAATACATTTAAAAAGAAGGAAATGCGCAGTCTAAATACTATAGGAATTTCAGAAAGCTAGCTGAAAAAGTATTGCTCTCTGTTATAATTAAGCCTGGCATTTTATATTTACGCTTTATTAATACATAAAGGAGGTTTTTAAATGACGAATAATGATATATTAATTCGTTTGCGATATGCGCTAGATATTAAAAATAAGGACATGGTTGAAATTTTTAAGCTAGGTGGCATGGATTTTTCGAAGGAAGAAGTATTGAACATGCTTATTAAAATTAATGATGAGGAAGAAGCACCTGAAGAATACATCAAATGTAATAATAAAATGTTAGAGGCTTTTTTAAATGGATTTATTACATTTAAACGAGGACCACAAAAGCCTAAGCCTGGCGAGCCTGAAGGACCACTACCTGTTTCAGGAAAAGAAAGCCCTAATAATATGCTGTTAAAGAAAGTGAAAATTGCGCTAGCCTTAACGAGTGAAGAGATGTTAGATCTTTTATATGATGGAGGCGTTAACGTTTCGAAAGGCGAATTAGGTGCTATTTTAAGAAATCCAAGTCATCGTAACTATAAAGAATGTGGCGATCGTTTTGTGAGAAATTTTTTAAGAGGGCTGACATACAAATATAGAGAATGAAATGGATTAATACTAAAATGAAGAAGCTTGAGGTCTGAGGCGCCATCCTTATTGAGTGGTCAAGTGAAATTTTAGTGAAGAGCCAATGTATTAATGATTAACAAAGCAGCTGCATTTTGTGGCTGCTTTGTTTGTTATGTGAATGTCTTTATTGTGATAAAAAAATTCTATAAAAAGCATACTTTTTCTTAGTTGAATCTAGTTGACAATTTGTGACGGAATTGTGTACAATGAAATTGACATAAAGTTGTCACAAAGATGGAAAATAAATGTTCACGAACAGAGGGGTGCTTTTATGTTTGGTTTAGACATTTTATTAGTTGCTATTGCATGTGTTACGATCCCACTTGTTGTTGCTTCAGTTATGTTAGACATTTTTTATGCAGAAAAGAAACAAGTTCGTTTTTCATTACGCCGTACATCAATGTGGTATTTGAGTATGTTTTCTATATCATTTATACCGGCAGCCTTGGTTTTGACACTAAATGGATAAGTATCTTTAATATGAATAATCATTTAGGGGTAATTGATTATTTAAAATTATAGTAGCAGCTACAACGTTTAAAATTGCGTTGTAGCTGCTTTTTTATTTGTTAGAGCGTACGAAGATTTGATATAGAAAACATAAATTAAGAATGAAAAGTTAATCGTTAGAATAAAATTTCTACTAATATGGATGCAATTTTTCTATCGATTATCTTTTTGAGGGTGGGATATGGATGAAAACCTTTTTCCTTTTATTTCTAGGGACAATCTATTTATTACTTGCAAATGCAGTCGAAACAGCTATATTTAGTAGGGTTTATTTCTTAATTGGTTTAGGGCTAGTAATAGTAGGAGTTATTCGGTATGTGAAAGAACGATCTATTTATATTAGCTGGTTGAATGAAATGCAGGATGCTAGTGAGGAGGAGCTAATGGCTATTCCTCATACACATTGCATCATATCAGATGATTGTTTAAGTGCTTTATTATTAAATGAGCCTACAAATACACTTTTCCTTGCAAGTAGAGAAGATTTAGAAGAGGAATTAATTAAAAAGGAAATCCCATTTAATAAAATATATGAAGTTGCTATAGTAGAGGACGAAATGTATATTGCAAGAACTAGTAATAATTATATAAGTAGTTCACTACTTGGTGAAAATCCGGATATAGAAGAGGAATTAGATGAAGAGGACTCTGAGGATAACAAGGTGTCTCAATTGACGTTGAAAATTGTAGCTGATAACTTATCTGATCCTATTTTAGAATATGTTTTTATGGACTGTGAGCCTATATCAAGGGAAGAGGACGAGTATCAAGAGGCGCTAGAGTTATGTGAGGAATGGTTTCAGAAGATTAGTGTTATTATTAAACGCTATGAGCTTGAACGGGTACCAATTAGACATTGGCAATAAGATTATCTTAAAGTAGAAAGCGATCTCGAACGTAATGTCGAGATCGCTTTTTTTAGGAGAGATTACAAAAGTGATCAGGTCTCACCCAAAACCGCTCGGGTAAACTAAAAAAATGATCAGGCTTCGCCCGAAACCGCTCGGGTGAACCAAGAAAGTGATCAGGTATCACCCAGAACCGCTCGGGTAAGCCGAGAAAGTGATCGGGTATCACCCAAAACCGCTCGGGTAAGCCAAGAAAGTGATCGGGTCTCACCCAAAACCGCTCGGGTAAACTAAAAAAATGATCAGGCTTCGCCCGAAACCGCTCGGGTGAACCAAGAAAGTGATCAGGTATCACCCAGAACCGCTCGGGTAAGCCGAGAAAGTGATCAGGTCTCACCCAAAACCGCTCGGGTAAACCAAGAAAGTGACAGGTCTCACCCAAAACCGCCCGGGGTAAGTCAAAAAAATAATCAGGCTTCGTCCGAAACGGATTGGAGTAACATCCGTACCTTAAATAGTGAATTTCTGTAATTGACTATTTAACTCTTCAGCCATACTAGCGAGCTGGTTCGCGCTCTTTGAAATTTCGTCCATAGTAGCGGCTGTTTCCTCTACAGTTGCTGTTGTTTGTTCTACACCAGCAGCAGACTCTTGGGAAATAGAGGCCATTTCATCAATTGCGGCATTGATGGACTCGGAATTTTCAGCAACTTTATTTAGATTGCTTGAAATGGTATTTATGTTAAGAATCATATCCTCAACAGCTCCTGAAATTTGTTCGAATGTTTCATTTGTTTGATTGAGTTGTGCTGTTCCTCTTTTTACTTCCTCATAGCCTGATTGCAAAGCAGTTGTTACATTGCCAGTTTCACCTTGAATGCGGTTGACGATAGTGGAAATATCCGTGACAGAGAATTGAACTTGTTCTGCAAGCTTACGAACTTCATCGGCTACTACGGCAAACCCTTTACCATGCTCTCCTGCACGAGCTGCTTCGATGGCAGCATTTAAGGCAAGTAAATTTGTTTGATTTGAAATGTCGTCAATGACTGACACCAGTTTGGAAATTTCAGTAGACTGCACATTTAAGCCTTCCACTTTTCTTACTGAATCTAATACAATTTCATTAATGGCTGCCATTTGTTGTGTTGATTGCACCATCAAGCCTTTACCTGTAGTTGTTAAATTCTGTACATGATTTGAGTGCTCTTTTA
The DNA here is from genome assembly GCF_030209535.1 of Lysinibacillus sp. fls2-241-R2A-57. Taxonomy (NCBI): domain Bacteria; kingdom Bacillati; phylum Bacillota; class Bacilli; order Caryophanales; family Bacillaceae; genus Lysinibacillus; species Lysinibacillus sp. fls2-241-R2A-57. The sequence continues at coordinate 25,423 of NZ_JARVRU010000199.1, read as the reverse complement.
ATTCAATACCTTCCTGTGTTGTTTCGTGAATACTACTTTGGAAAGTAACCATTGTTTCAGCTAAATCACCTGCAGTGGATGCTTGTGTTTCTGTGCCAGAGGCTAACTCCTGCATAGTCACGGTAATTTGTTCTGTACCTGTTTGTACTTCATTAGAAGATTGAGCAAGCTCTTCGCTACTAGCAGCTACTGTTTCGGAAACAGCATGAATAGAGCTGATCGTTTGCTTTAATTTTTCATTCAAATCATTCGCTGAAAGCATTAATTGACCAATCTCGTCACGGCGAGTTATTGGAAGTGGTTCATGTTGTAAATTACCATCTGCCAATTCGTTCATACGCTTTGAGACAACTGTAGTAGGTTTAGATATTTTGCTAGCCGTAATAATGGCAATTAGAATACCTGCAATTGTCAATACAATACTAACAATTAGTCCAATTATTTTATTGTTTTTGCTTGTAGATACTACATCTCCTCCTATTTTAGTAATTTCTTCCGTCCGTGTATTGGCTAACTTTTCATAACCCGTACGAACTTCAGTTACAAGATTATTAATAGCCGTTAAATTTTGTAATGCTAATTCTTTATCGCCTTTTTTATAAACATCGAATACCTCTGTATTGACACGATTGCTCCACTCGCGTCCCATTTCTACCAGCCGTTCACGCTCAGGGTTTTTATCGTATTTCTCCATGATGCTATTGCTTTCTTCAGCAATTTTTCGATATTCTTTAAAAGTTTCTATGTATTTTTCATTACCCGATGCGACGTAGCTTAAAGCTGCAGAGAGACGAACACTCATAGACATTGCTAAATTTTTACTTGCTGTTAAGACAATTAAATCTTCATTTACTAAATCTTCGGCTTGTTTTTCCATCTTCGTATTAGAAATGTAAGTATAGATATTAAAACAAACAACTAATACTAATAGAAGAAGAAATGCACTTAAAATTCGGGCTTTAAGTGTTTTAAACTGAAAAATCCCTTTCATCTTTTCCCAACCCTTTGCTTTTTTTATTGTTATAGTACAAAGGTTATTTTATAACTAAATCTATCTAGTTGTTTTAGTACAATAACACTTTGTTGTTAATGATGTAGGTAGTTAAAAATATATGTCATATGTACAATTCTGAAGTTTTTTAAATACCTTTATGCATTTTTACCTACCTAAAAGAAAAAAGCACTTGCTGCAAAAGTGCACCAAGCGCTCTAACATGTATTATTGTTTTGCTTTTTTTGCTAGTCGTTCCCATTGTAGCAATGATGGGTATGGATCAAATGCCCATTCTGTACGACCATTGAACTTATATATGCCATAGTGAAGATGAGGTGGAAATTTTCCGGATGTTCCTTCTTTACCATAGCCAGAGCTACCAACATATCCGAGAACAGTTCCTGGCTCAACAAGATCTCCTACTTCAATCTCCTTATTATAGCTACCCAGATGGGCATAATAATGATAAGAGTTATGATTGTCTCGAATTCCTATGCGCCAGCCACCAAATTGGTTCCAGCCTTTTACTTCCACTACTCCATAAGAAGTAGAAACTACTGGAGTACCGTAGCTAGCGAAAATATCGGTTCCTTCATGAATACGGCGTCCGCCCCAGCCCCTATTAGCACCCCATGTACCCCGATAACTGTAATCGTAATTAGTAGGAACTGGGAATGTGTGGGCATCTAGCTCAGTTGTTTTGAAATGACTATACATTTTGGAAATGGTGAAAATTTGATTTACGGCTTGCTCACTTCCGTAATATTCCCATAAAGCTAATTTAAAGTCCTCATCAGTTGTTCCAAATTTACTTAAAAAAGTAGCCATGGAGAATATAACATCGGCGTCTTCGTTTGGACTGGCAGCTCCATCACCATTGCCATCTAGTCCCATCCCGCCAAAGTAACTAATTGTTTCTGGGCGGGTGTCATCTCTTACAGGATTTAAAGCACCTGACCAATATTCATCAGAAAATTGAATGGCAATGATCCCATCCCGTTTCGGAATATCTTTACGAACTGATTGCAAGTTTCGTTCATATTGGTCAATGGCTGCTAAAAAATGCCACGGAATGAGTAATTCGTCAAATTGTACGTAATAGACCATACGTTGCTGCACAATTTCTTCTTGAGTGGGTTCTTCTTTTGCTAAAGCAACCGTGGGGAGAGTAAAACTCCATAATAAAATCCATGATAAAAGGAATATAAAATGGCGATTCAATAATGGACCTCCTTTCTAACGTTAGAATAACCGAATTTTTCATCTTCATTCAGCACTTTTTGTGGGAAAACGAAGCGGTAAAAATGAGCAATTTTTGTGATGAAAACGTGCTTATAGCGTAGGGTTCATTTCCGTTCCGACTGGGGCTTTGTTGTAGTTGCCGCTTTGCTTTCGCTACAGAAAACATTTGCTGACGCTACGCTTTCGCACCAATCAACTTATATAGAAAATGTTTCAATAAATATTATCCTGATTTTGGTAATGTGCCAATAAAACGTCAGTCGAAATGAATAATGTTTAAATTCATTCTTTCACTCAGCAGAAAAAAATTATAGGCAATATAAGAAGAAACTTCGATAAAGAAAAAGTATTGGGTATCATAATGTCATTTCCTTCATACTATGTTATAAATCAAGCCCTGAATGGAGGGAAGGCTATCAACATTTTAGATAAAGTGAAAAGCTATCGCGAAGAAGAAAATCGGCTGAAGTGGGAAGGGACATTTGCAGATTACTTAAATATCATCAAGGAAAGACCTGAAGTTGCTCAAACAGCCCATTCACGCGTCTACAATATGATAAAAAGTAGTGGTGTAGAGCAACGCGATGGGCAAAAAATGTACGAATTTTTTGGTCAAGAAATTTTTGGGCTTGAAACAGCAATTGAAAGACTGGTGGAGGAATATTTCCATCCGGCAGCACGAAGATTGGATGTTAGAAAACGTATTTTGTTACTGATGGGACCAGTGAGTGGTGGTAAATCAACAATAGTGACCTTGTTGAAACGCGGACTTGAGCAATTTTCGCGAACAGATGAAGGTGCAGTTTTCGCAATTAAGGGATGTCCAATGCATGAGGATCCTCTACATTTAATTCCACATCATTTACGTAATGATTTTTATGAGGAGTATGGTATACGAATTGAAGGAAGCTTATCGCCTTTAAATACAATGCGTCTTGAAAAGGAGTATGATGGACGTATTGAAAATGTGATAATTGAACGTATTACTTTTTCTGAAGACAAACGTGTAGGTATAGGAACCTTCACACCATCGGATCCAAAATCTCAGGATATTGCTGATTTAACAGGTAGTATTGATTTCTCAACAATTGGAGAATTTGGTTCAGAATCAGACCCACGTGCTTATCGTTTTGACGGTGAGTTAAATAAGGCAAATAGGGGTATGATGGAATTCCAGGAAATGTTAAAGCTTGATGAAAAATTCTTGTGGAATTTACTGTCTTTAACACAGGAAGGTAATTTTAAAGCAGGTCGCTTTGCATTGATTAGTGCAGATGAGTTAATTGTTGCGCATACAAACGAAACGGAATATCGTTCATTTATTTCAAATAAAAAGAATGAGGCGTTGCATTCACGAATTATTGTCATGCCGATTCCGTATAACTTAAAAGTTAGTCAGGAAGAACTGATTTACGAAAAAATGATTAAAGAAAGTGATATGTCACATGTTCATATTGCGCCGCATGCATTAAAGGCCGCAGCAATCTTTTCGGTTCTAACAAGACTTGAAGTACCGAAAAAGCAAGGTGTGGATCTTATTAAAAAAATGCGACTGTACGACGGAGAAAATGTGGAGGGATTTAATTCCGTTGACTTAGAGGAGCTTAAAAAAGAGTTTCCGAACGAAGGCATGAACGGTATTGATCCACGGTATATTATAAATCGTATTTCTTCTGCTATTATCCGAAAAGAGATACCATCTATTAATGCGTTAGATGTTCTGCGTGCCCTAAAGGATGGACTTGACCAGCATGCTTCGATTTCTCAGGAAGATCGAGAAAAATATATGAACTATATTGCAGTTGCTCGAAGAGAGTATGATGATATTGCCAAAAATGAAGTGCAAAAAGCTTTTGTTTATTCGTATGAAGAGTCTGCAAAAACATTGATGAATAACTACCTCGATAATGTTGAAGCATTTTGTAATAAAAATAAGATTTTTGATCCATTAACTGGTGAAGAAATGAATCCTGATGAAAAATTAATGCGCTCTATTGAGGAGCAAATTGGTATTTCAGAAAATGCGAAAAAAGCATTCCGTGAGGAGATATTAATTCGTATTTCTGCTTATGCTCGAAAAGGAAAACGTTTTGACTATAATTCTCATGAAAGATTACGAGATGCAATCCAGAAGAAGCTATTTGCGGATCTCAAGGATGTCGTGAAAATTACAACATCCTCAAAAATGCCGGATGAATCACAGTTGAAGAAAATTAATGAGGTTGTAGCAAGACTTGTTGATGAACATGGCTATAATACAACGTCTGCTAATGAATTATTGCAATATGTTGGTAGTCTGTTAAATCGTTAATTTCGGATCTAAATGACCAGATAGGAGTGTCCCATTTCAGGGCACTCCTTTTAGCTTCATTTACAAAGCGAAATGACAATGAAATGTAATTGATTTCACTAAAGAAGTTCAAGAAAGCGACTCACTAGCATAGTATAGAAAAAATGAATTTGATAGATGGGTGAGGATAAAAATGACTGAAAACGAAAATAAACGCTTTGTCATCTCTCAGGAAAATTGGTCCCTCCATCGTAAAGGGCACCAGGACCAGCAACGTCATATGGAAAAAGTGAAAGATGCTATTAAGAATAATTTACCTGATTTAGTTAGTGAAGAAAGTATTGTAATGTCCAATGGTCGAGAGGTTATAAAAATTCCTATCCGTTCACTTGATGAATATAAAATTCGATACAACTACGATAATTCCAAGCATGTTGGGCAAGGACAAGGCGATAGTAATGTAGGGGATGTCATTGCACGTGATGCCAGCAGAGGTAATCAGGCTAATGGTAAAGGAAAAGAAGCGGGTGACAAACCAGGCCATGACTACTATGAAGCTGAAGTAAGCATTGAAGAAATTCAAAATGTGTTATTTCATGAGCTTGAGTTACCGAACTTACAGCAGAAAGAAAAAGCAGATATTAAGACGGAGAAAATTGAGTTTAATGATATTCGGAAAAAGGGTTTGATGGGAAATGTTGATAAGAAGCGCACAATCCTCAATGCGCTAAAGCGTAATGCAATGCAGGGTAAAGCAGAAATTACGCCGATTCATAATGAGGACTTACGTTTTAAAACTTGGGATGAAGTGGAGAAACCTGAATCGAAAGCAGTAGTTCTTGCGATGATGGATACAAGTGGCTCTATGGGCTCCTTCGAAAAATATTGTGCTAGAAGCTTCTTCTTTTGGATGACAAAATTTTTGCGCTCAAAGTATGGAACTGTAGATATTGAGTTTATTGCACATCATACAGAGGCAAAAGTAGTGACAGAAGATGAATTTTTCACGAAGGGAGAGAGCGGAGGAACGATTTGCTCATCTGCCTATATAAAAGCATTGGACCTAATTCGGGAAAAGTATAATCCTTCTCGCTACAATATTTATCCAGTACATTTTTCAGATGGCGAAAATATTTCAATGGATAATGAAAAATGCTTGAAGCTAGTCGGAGAGTTAATGGACGTTTCGAGCATGTTTGGCTATGGTGAAGTCAATCAGCATAACCGCTTTTCTACACTTATGTACACATACAAAAAAATTGATGACCCCAAATTTAGGTATCATGTTTTGAGAAAAAAAGGCGATGTTTACGATGCCTTAAAGAGCTTTTTCAAAAAAAGTGAATCTTAAATGGTGAAAGAAGTTGAATCATGGTAAGTAATCATGTTCAAGGGAGGGGGCGAAAAGATGGAAATGAAAGAGCTTCAACGAGCGATTGATGAAATTACAGAAATTGCCTCAAGCTTTGGCTTAGATTTCTTTCCAATGCGCTATGAAATTTGTCCAGCAGATATTATTTATACATTTGGCGCATATGGTATGCCTACTCGATTTTCGCATTGGAGCTTTGGTAAACAATTTCATAAAATGAAGCTTCAATATGATTTAGGGCTAAGCCAAATTTATGAGCTAGTCATTAACTCAAATCCATGCTATGCATTTTTACTCGATACAAATACGTTAACACAAAATAAATTAATTATTGCGCATGTATTGGCGCACTGTGATTTCTTTAAAAATAATGTACGCTTCTCCAATACTAGAAGAGATATGGTGGAGAGCATGACTGCGACAGCTGAACGGATAGCTGGTTACGAAAGGGAATACGGAAAGGATGAGGTCGAACAGTTTTTAGATGCAGTTTTAGCGATCCAGGAGCATATCGATCCATCTCTTTTACGACCAAAATTGTCTTGGCAAACGGAGGAACATGAAGAGGAAATTCTTCCGGCAAGATCACCGTATGATGATCTATGGAGCTTAGATGATAAGGAAAAAGAGTATAAATCGATAAGGCGAAAAATAAAGAACTTCCCGCCAAAGCCAGAAAAAGATTTATTGCTATTTTTAGAGGAGCATAGTCGAGAACTGGAGGACTGGCAGCGAGATATATTAACGATGATGCGTGAGGAAATGCTTTATTTTTGGCCACAATTAGAGACGAAAATTATGAATGAGGGCTGGGCTTCCTTTTGGCACCAACGAATAATGCGGGAGCTTAAGTTAACAACGGCCGAGACGATTGAATATGCCAAATTAAATGCAGGCGTTGTGCAGCCTTCCAAAACATCTATTAATCCTTATTACCTTGGCGTGAAAATTTTTGAGGATATTGAAAATCGCTATAATCATCCAACGGAAGAGATGAGAAAATTAGGTGTTCAACCGAACTCAGGTCGAGAGAAAATGTTTGAGGTAAGAGAGATAGAGTCGGATATATCCTTCATTCGCAACTATTTAACGAAGGATTTAGCAAGGCAAGAGGATCTTTATTTGTTCCAGAAGAAGGGTAATGAGTATCGTATTACAGATAAGGATCATGAAATGGTACGAGATCAGCTCGTATCGATGCGTGTAAACGGAGGGTTCCCATATATCGTTGTTAAAAATGGGGATTACCTTCGTAACGGAGAGCTCTATTTAGTGCATGGTTATGAGGGAATGGAGCTGGATCCACGCTATTTAGAAAACGTTTTGCCATATATTCATCAACTATGGGGTCGTCCGGTTCATTTAGAAACATATGTAGATGGAAAGCCAATCCTTTATTCATATGATGGTACAAAAAATTATAAACGCAATGTGTGACAAAAAAACTTCTATCTGTTGCTATGAAAATTCTTTGCAGATAGAAGTTTTAATTTTTGAAAGTCTTACATAAAGGTTCTGTGACGCTAATTTCCAAGAAGTCGCCCAGCCGGAACGAAGATCAATTTACATGGTGTACTTATATTTCATCCAAAATTTTGGTGATGAACTCAAATACACTTTATTCATTTGTATCTTCATCTAACAATGGAGAGGACTCATTTTCATCTTCACTACTTTCACTATGATTCGAAGATGAATGGATATCGCTGTCGATTACTCTGCTGTTTCTTACTTTTATGCCTTGTTGTCCGCCAGCTTCATCATTATCGTCACCGGCAATACCGCTCCTGCCGTTTCCATCCGCGAATTGAGAATTTACGTTTCGAGTATGACTGCCATTTAGTGCATTTTGACCGCCTTGGTTGGCATTAGTACCTACATCCTTATTGATTTGCCCACCACCCTCGGCCCTTTGTTCTAAGTGGATATCCGTATTGCCGATATTAAAAGTAAAATTGATAGTAATATGATTTTTGGATTCCTTCTTTGAATGTTCATTCTCAGGTGTATAGTCAGACATAGTTTTCACTCCTTTCATTTCAGTATTACTAATAAGTTATTAATGTTTCTCAAATTTACTTGTATATGTAGCCCTAAGATTCATAAATAATGCAAGGGGATGGAGACTGAAAGACTGTTCCTGATCGTAAAATTTGTTAAAATGAATAGGATTTGAATATATAAAGAACTGGAACGGTGAATCAACGTTGAGAACATTTAAAAAAGTTTATATAGAAATAACGAGTGTCTGTAATTTGGCATGTAGCTTTTGTCCACCAACTGCTCGTGCAAAGGGACTTATTAAAGTGGAACAATTTAATAAAATACTGGATGAAATACGTCCTCACACGAAATATATTTATTTGCATGTAAAAGGGGAGCCGCTTTTACATCCACGTATTGATCAGCTGCTTGACGCAGCACATGAGAAAGGTTTTAAAGTTAATATTACAACGAATGGTACACTGATTAAAAAGAATCGTGAAAAGTTATTAGGGAAACCAGCCTTACGCCAAATCAATTTCTCTTTACATAGCTTCGATGGTCATGAGGGATCGGAGAATCGTGAGAAATATTTAGGGGATATTTTGGACTTTGTTCGTGCTGCGAGAGAATATAATACGATTATTTCATATCGTTTATGGAATTTACAAAAGGAGCATGTAACGGATATTGCAGCGAGAAGAAATAGGGAAACGCTCGAAATTCTAGAAAATGAATATAATCTGGATTATCGCATTGAAGAAAAAGTACAGCCCGGTAAAGGTGTGAAGATTGCTAATAATATTTATTTAAACCAGGATCATGAATTCAGATGGCCAAGCTTACTTGAGCCTGAGGATGAAGGAAAAGGCTTTTGCCATGCACTTCGAAGCCAAGCTGCTATTCTTGTGGATGGTACAGTAGTGCCATGCTGTCTTGATGGTGAGGGCGTTATTAATTTAGGGAATGTGAACGAGAAATCCTTCACGGACATTGTTCAGGGTGAGCGTGCAAATAATATTGTCGACGGATTTTCACGAAGAGAAGCAGTAGAGGAACTGTGCAGAAAATGTGGTTATCGTCAAAAGTTTGGTATGTAAGGAATAAATCCATTTGGTTTTAGACTAAATGGATTTTTTATATGGACAAAATAAGGGCATGCTAAAACATTAAAACAGTGCACTAAGAATTATCGGAAAAAATTTGTAGGTAGCCGTCAAAACAGCTCCAATGTCATTGACTATTGGAGCTGTTTTTCTTTGATTGTGAATCGATCGTATCTAAAAAATCTTTCGTAATGCGTACTACGTATTTTACCTCGTCTAAATTGCGCTCCCTTAATACTGAGCGATGTATGTCAAGCATGAGGTTCTTTTCTTCAATATCAGTAACACCAGATAATTTTTGGAAATTAAAAAGCTCCTCAGGGACAATATCTAATGCTTTCATCAGCGATTCTAAAGTGCTCAATGTGATATTAGATTGCCCATGTTCAATATTTGAGATTCGTCCTTTACTAAAACCTAACTTCCCCGTTCTTTCTGCCACTTCTTCCTGACTAAGCCCCTTGGATACCCTAATAATACGGAGTTGTTCACCTACTAGCTTTAAAAAGTCTGACATATGATTCACCTCTATGTAAAAAGCTAGTGAAAAACATTAAAAATGCCTATACTATTATATTGGTATAATAGAGATATTGTTATCGTTAAATGGTACTATTGTTGGTAGGAAGGTTTTATTAAGAGAAAAGGCTTATGGAAAAAAACAGTGTTGATGATTCTTCAGTGGCTTGTTTTGGGTATACATAACTAAGTTAAAGATTGGAGGATTCAGGCATGGTAAAGCGTTATCGATTAGATGAAGTTGCTAAAATTGAAGAGGGAAAAATAGTACCGAGGAAGGAACATTTTGCGAATTCCGGATTCCCCTTAGTTACGGCAGAATCTTTAAAAAGGTTAATGTTGCATGGTGATATTGAACGATTACCAAAGATTAATAGGGTATTTAATAACGATTTTAAGTGTGCACTAGTACCGGCTAAAACCATCATTGTTACGAGAACTAATGTGAATAAATATATATATCAATGTGAAAATGAAGTGTGTATTGCAAATGATGTCGTGGCCATTATTCCAAATGAAACAATTATTTTAAGTGATTATTTATTGCATTTTCTTAGTTGGTATGAAATCAAAGAATGGCAACATTTGCATCAAATACCTATTGATATTCCGATGATTGATATCCAACAAAAAATGGTACAACTTTTAAATACGATTCAGCATTTATTAAAAAATAAAGAGTCATTGATAACAGCAGTAGAGGGACTACCACGGCATTTTGACAAATTTTCGATGCAAATAGAAAATCACTCAAAAAATTTACATCATGGATTTAACCAGGCTCAGAATCTTTACGATGTTATGCTTCACAAAATATTTAAAGGAGAGCTTTACAAAGAAATGCCCGGGACTGAACTTTAATAAAGATTCAAGGTCAATCGGGCTGCGGATAAAATTTAGTCGGTGCAAAGGGGAAAATAGCCTTCACACCGACTTTTTTAAATTTCGATAATTATAGGTAAAATCATTGGTTTTCTTTTTGTTTGAGAAAATAGATATTGACCGACAGCTCTTTTGATCTCTCTTTTTAAGACATGTATTTGCTGTTTCCCTTCTTCTTGAAGCTCAGTTGTAGTTTCTTTGACGAGTATATTTACTTTGTTCAAAAGCGCCTCAAAATCTTTAGCATAAACAAAGCCTCGTGAAATGGTATCAGGTTCTGAAATAAAGGCACCATCTACCTTATTTAGTGTTAAAACGATGACAAGCATGCCGTCTTCTGAAAGCTGTTTACGATCTCGTAAAACAATTCCTTCGACTTCACCGATTCCGATCCCGTCGACATACGTATCACCTGATGGGATTTTTCTTGTTTGTCTAGCCATTGCATTTTCAATATCAACAACATCCCCGTTTTTGATAATGAATGTATGTCCTCGTTTCACACCGACTGACTCAGCTAGCAAACGATGCTGATGCAGCATGCGGAATTCACCATGAATTGGAATGAAAAATTTAGGTTTCATTAGCGTAAGCATTAGTTTTAGATCTTCCTGGTGGCCGTGTCCTGAAACATGCATTCCTGTATGACTAGAGGAGCCATAAATAACCTTTGCACCTAGCTGGAACAAATTGTTGACGATTCGTGAAACACTCTTCTCATTCCCTGGAATAGGAGATGAAGCAAAAATAACTGTGTCATCAGGCAAAACTTTGACTTCGCGATGATTGCCACTTGCTAAGCGAGAAAGAGCAGCTAATGGCTCTCCCTGACTACCCGTACATAGTACAACAACATCTTCAGGTGGAAGATATTTAACCTCACGAGCATCAATTAATATATCCTCTGGAACGTCTAAATATCCTCGCTCAAGTGCCACATCTACAACATTCACCATACTACGCCCAAGTAGAGCAAGCTTTCTATTTGTAGCAATCGCTGCATCTACAATTTGTTGAATACGATTAACATTAGAAGCAAAAGTAGAGATAATGATTTTGCGCTCGGCATGTAAAAATGCATCTTCAATATGATGACCGACAAGCTTTTCTGATGGTGTTAACCCAGGTCGTTCGGCATTGGTACTTTCAGAAATAAGCACTAGTACGCCTTGCGATCCTATTTCAGACATTTTATGAATATCAGCAAATTGATTATTGACAGGCGTTAAATCAAATTTAAAATCGCCAGTGTGCACTACATTTCCTTCGGGGGTATTAATAACGATTCCTAAGCAATCAGGTATACTATGGTTCGTTCTAAAGAAACTAACATCAGCTTGTCCGAAATTTAATGATGAATCGGAATGAATTTCTATTAAATCGGTCTCTCGTAAAAGCTTATGCTCTTTTAACTTTAACTCGATTAAGCCAAGAGTAAAACGCGTCGCGTAAATAGGAACATTTATCTTTTTTAAGAAATAAGGAATACCACCAATGTGATCTTCATGCCCATGTGTCACAATTAATGCTTTAATCTTTTCTTTATTTTCTTGTAGGTACGTAATATCAGGGATTATTAAATCAATACCTAGTAAGCTTTCGTCTGGAAACTTAGCACCACAGTCGATAATTAAAATATCGTTTCCATACTGTACTCCATACATATTTTTACCAATCTCATTGATGCCACCTAAGGCGAAAATAGATAATATATTATCTTTCGTGGACAAGCATATTCCCTCCTAATTTTTAAGGTCAATTAAATGAAGATGCACCTTAAATAAAAATTGAATTGGTTCGTTACTACAGCATTATGTAGTATAGCTTTAAGCGTTTCATCCTATACGAAAACTTACTTCCCAAGGAGCATTAATATTATATTTCCAAGAAGAATAGAATAGAGGAACGTATAGAACGAAGGAGATGTGACTGTTTGTCGAATTATGTACAGCATGCTGTATTTGAACATAGGTTTTGGCTAGGGATAATGAAAGATCACGCACAATTTATTCATGATTCATTGTATCCATCAGAGACTGAGGAAATTAAAAAAGCAAGCTCATTTATCCACAAATTTTCTCAGCTTCTTGCCTATGTAAATTCGTTAGATGCTAGTAATGCGGTTTCCTTTTCACTTACTGTCGCTGAGGCTGTAGAACAACTCAAGGAATTTAAGTTTCATATCCTTAGAAAGCAATTAACGGGAGATATTAATATTCATCTTTCGTCTTCCTTTATCAATCATATGGTGAATGAATTAGTGGAGTATCAAAATGTTCTTAACTACTTGAAGAAAGGCGAAGTGCCACCAATCTTTCATGAGCTACATCATCACTTAGTATGGCTGTTAGATGCATCTGGACATGCAGGTATCATTAATGATGATTTAGATGGTGTAGAAAGGAGATTACGCCAAAAAAGTACTACCTTTGCTCAACATTTTGAACAATTTTATTTAAAGGCAGTAGAGCTTACAGGATATTTGCGTGCGAACATAAACTCTTTCCCCGCATTGAATCGCTTTAATCAAGATGTAGAGATAGAAATGAAATTATTTAATACTTTTTTACGTGAGTTAGAGGAAATGGAATTAAGTGCAGAAGTACTAGGAACATTTACAGCTCCAATGGCCGATCATATGCTAAGAGAGGAGCAATATTATTTATCGAAGCTCGCACAATCTAGAGGTGAAGATTAATTTACACTGAAGAGGTTATTTTAGATATAACCTCTTCAATTAAATCAGCATAATGTTCCGATAAAACTAAAAAACATTCCGATAAAATCTTAGAATTTTTTTAAGGATGGATAAAAACTCCAGTGCCAATTGGAACTATGCTTGCAAGCTCTTCGACATCCTGATTATGCATGCGAATACAGCCATGTGAAACTGCATGACCGATAGAGCTAGGATCATTGGTGCCGTGTATACCGTAATGCTCTTTAGATAAACTCATCCACATTGTTCCAAACGGACCGCCAGGATTTGGAGCCTTATTAATAATAATAAAATTGCCGATAGGCGTATTGTGTAGCATTCTACCAACTGCAATTGGGTATTGCTTTTGAAGAATATTGTCTTTATATAACCGTAGCCAACGATTTTCAGTAGAAATTTCTATTCTATAAGGAATTGTATTTGGATCTGGAAAACCAGGTATAACAATTTGTTGTCCGATATAAAGTACATTTGGATCTATCCCAGGATTAGCTGCAAGTATAGACGATAGCGGTGTACGATAATTTCTAGCTATTTGCGCCAATGTTTCGCCTGCTTTAACTGTATGGATCAAAATCATCACCTCCAATAAAATAAGGCTCATCACCAAAAAATTATGTGTATACGTTGATTAGAGCGAACGCCCTAGCCGGAACGGAAATCAACTCAACGTTTTGGTGATGCGCACAAAATAATTCCTTTCATACAGGTTATGCTGAAATAGATAAATATTTTCGTGAGGATAGCAACTACAGTTAATTGGATAGGATAAGCATTGAACAAATCATAATCAGTAATCGAGGAGTTATTTATAAATGAAGGAATTTAAAATTACTTATTTCTTTGATGAAATGCATTATGTAAGAAGATTTATTCATATTGAGTCACAGGAAAAAGCAGAAGCATTAGTTCGAAGCGAACGAGATCAATATATATCCTTTACAGATAGCAGAGGGATTTATCATGAGCTGCATACAAGAAATGTTCGGGTCATTCAAATATCTGAATATCACCGTGTCGATAAAAGTGCAAAAATAAAAGGCATATAGTTTGTCTAATATTGCACATACTAAAGATAAAGGAGTGTGAAAGATGGACATAGAAAACGTACCACATGAGAAAAAGATATTTATGAATTTAGCAAGCAAGAACAAACCAGACATGGTTGAATCAGATACTATTAGTCTTTTCGATTTACATGAAGATATGCAAACGGTAGATGCTATACCGATTAAAGAGCTAAATAAAAAAGTGAAAAGAGAAGGCGATGAATTAATCGAATTGCAGCCTGATGAACTATAGAAGGTAGGGATTTGTATGACTGAACAAAACGAGACTCAGTTTACTTCAGCTGGAACTGATATTCATGAAGTAAAAAGAAAAAATGCAGAAGCTGGTTTATCTTACAATGAAGTAAAAAAGCTACTAGCCCAAAGTGGTGGGGTCGGTACAGAAATATATAGTGATACCGACAAGGAAGAAGTAAAGCAACAGATTCATGGGAAAAATCAATAAGTTATTGTGGAGGAGTATGAAATTGAGTACTCCTCTATTTTTTATTTTACAATGTAGAAATGTAAGGAGGTGTACGAATGGAGGAAAACAATTGTCCGTTATGTGGGCAAGAAAATCATTGTGGGGTAGTAAAAGGGCAAAAGGATTGCTGGTGTATGACGGAAAAATTTCCTGAGAAAATCTTTGAAACGGTGCCTCAAGAGCATAATCAATGTATTTGTCAAAAATGCTTGGATACATATAAAAAAGAATAGTTCGTTTTTGTGGCAAAAGCACATTGTCGGCCATAAATTACTTCTATCAAAAACGATGGGCAATAAATGATTATCAAATTGGTACAATTGTCTACAGCACTACAACCTATCAGGCATACATTACTCTGAAAGGAGTGTGTCTAATGGCTAAACCAATTGTACTTAGTAATGTTACACAGGCTTATTTAGCGGAATACCAAAGGATTCTCGACAAAATGATTCAGGGCATGACCTATGTAACTATTACATGTAGCATTTCAGAAAATTTTATTAAGCAAATTTTACCGCATCAAGTAGCTGCTATTAAAATGTCAGAAAATGTTTTGCGATACACAACAAATCTACTTGTACAAGAACTTGCATTAGAAATAATAGAAACAAGTACAGAGACTGTTGAATGTCTCGAAGCGATACAAAATAGATGCTGTATCGTGCAAAATTCAGAATATGAATTGTACGAATATATGTGTGCATATAAAGAAATTACTGAAGTAATGTTCAAGGCAATGAGCTTACCACCAGTTTCTAATAACATTAATATAAATTATCTTCGAGAGATGATTGTTCACCATCAGGGCGGAGTTCGACTTGCGCAAAACGTTTTAAGGTTCTGTATTTGCCAAGAATTAATACCAATCCTTAAAAATATGATTAAAACGATGTGCGATCGAATTTGCGATATGGAAAAATTACTTGATGCTTTACAGGATTGTGAAAATTGCTAGATTGGTGAAAAAACGCTAGAGTCGAAATCGATTTTAGCGTTTTTTTGTCGTATGTAGACTTGCGTAAATCTTAAAAACGAACCTTAATTGACAGAAGAAGCGCACATAAACGTTACTGTTCGTTTATCACTATCGTAGAGACACCACTCACGGTGATCCACAACAGAGCCAACATTGATGCCGTAGTGCTTTTCTTGTAATGCAATCGGTTGGCCAAAGCGAATGTGAATAGGTAGCTTTTTATTTTGATGATAAAGACCAGATTCATGACTATGTCCGAAGAAAAGCAGCGGTTTTTTGAATGGGGGGAATGTAGGTCGCCATGTCACACTCCATTGAAATTGATGTCCGTGCATAAGTGTTGCACCATCAATTTCCATTGTTTCAGGTAGCTCTGTGAAACGTTTGATGCCAGTTACACGTGTAATACGCTCCTCCTGATTGCCACGAATAGAGGGGAATGTTAGTAAATTTTCGAAATCATTATCCACTATCGCAGCTCTTTGTAGCGGTAAATTGGACATTGTTTGTGCCTTTTTTTTACTTACAGTACATTCATATAAATCACCTAATCCTAACACCCTTGCATCTTTCGCAGTTTGCTGAATGTGCGCTAGAACTGCCTTCGTATCTTCTATATTAGAATGTAAATCTCCTAAAAGTGCGTACAGCATTTTAACCAGGCCTTTCCTAAAAAATAATTGTACAAATATCATACACCTAACAGAAATTGATAGAAAAGTAAAATGTCTGGTTCATCATCAAAACGTGTGGTTGATTTCCGTTCCGACTGGGCGCTTTGTTGCTGCCGCTTCGCTTTCGCACAGATAAAACACTTGTAGCTGACGCTTCGCTTTCGCTACAGAAAACATTTGCCGCTGACGCTTCGCTTTCGCGCAGATAAAACAATTGCCGCTGCCGCTACGCTTTCGCGCAGAGAAAACACTTGTAGCTGCCGCTACGCTTTCGCACAGATAAAACATTTGTAGCTGTGCACAGAGCAAAGCTTCCTGAGGGCGTCCGATGAGCCGCTTCACTCGCAAGACTCGCTCCAGGGTCTCATCTGTGACGCTGATCCCCAAGGAGTCGCCCAGCTGGAATGGAAAAGAACTAATATACAGGGCATCTATCTCTAACTTTCTGTGAAAATCCCTAATTTTCTCTTATGTGTAGAAAAATTGCTAAATTTCGCATAGATTGATAAAATGTAAGAGTAATTTTCTGAATTTTCATATTATTAGAGCGGTAAATCTTTTATGGAGATTCTATGCATTATGAGGGTTATAAATATTAAAAATTGGGGGGCTTTTGATGACGATGTTAATGACAGAAATTGTTCAAAACTATGCTATACAACAACCAAATGGAATCGCAACGTTATACGACGGAGAAAAGATGAGCTATAGTGACTTTTATAAACGTGCAGAAAAATTTGCAGCGTACTTACAAGAGCAAGGCTATGAAAAAGATGATGTGATTGCATTATACACGCTTAATTCAGATTTATTTTTAGTCGCTTATATAGGCGTTCAATTAGCTGGCTTTGTGGTAATGCCTATTAATACAAAATTAGCTGCCCCAGAGGTCGAATTTATTTTTAACCATTCAGAAGCTAAAGGTCTTATTTATGATGAAAGAATAGAAGAAATACTCGCTGATATTCCATATACTTTCCAGCATCGTGTTGGTCTTCTAGAAATGAAGGAAATGATTCAAAGCTATGATGGTAAGCTAAAAGTTATAAAACTGGAGCCTGATGATACTGCTGTTGTTCTATACACTTCTGGTACGACTGGTAAACCAAAAGGAGTGATGTTAACGCATCAAAATATTGTATCCTCTGCGGAAATATGGTCATTATCTATGGATATGACCAATGAAGATAGAATGTTTATTTGTACGCCTTTATTTCATTGTGCAGGGCTTCATGTATTTGCGATGCCGATGTTTTATAAAGGTGGTACTCTTGTTATTGAAGAGGCTTTTTCTCCGACAAATACATTAGAGCAGCTAGCCACAACGGCAGCGACAATTTTCTTTGGTGTTCCGGCCATGTATTCAATCATTTTAAATACACCTGACTTTAAGGAACACGAGTTTAAAAATTTACGTTTATTATGTTACGGGGCAGCGCCTATGCCGTATGAGCTTGTTAAGCAAGTGAAAGAAACATTCCCTAATGTGAAGGTACAAAACCTATATGGACAAACTGAAAATTCTCCTGCTGCCACTTCCCTGTTAGATGTCGATGCATTGACAAAGATTGGATCAGTAGGAAAACCATTAGCACAGACAGAGGTCCGCGTTGTCGATAGCTTTGGTGAAACTGTGCCAGCAGGTGAGGTAGGAGAAATTTGTGTCAAAGGACCTCAAGTGATGAAAGGCTATTTACGTAATCCTGAAGAAACAGCGAGAACAATGAAAGATGGCTGGCTCTATTCAGGAGATTTAGGACGTTTTGATGAAGAAGGCTATCTCTATATTGTAGATCGTAAAAAGGATATGATCATTCGTGGTGGGGAAAATATTTATCCTATCGAGATAGAAGAGGTTTTATATCAACTACCAGAAATTTTAGAAGCAGCCGTTGTAGGTTTACCACATGAAGTATATGGTGAAGTTCCGAAAGCATTTGTCGTCTTGAAGGAAGGGAAATTCCTCGATGAAGAGGCAATATTGGCGTATTGTCGGACTCAGCTTGCGAAATATAAAGTGCCACATGAAATTGAATTTTTAGATGAATTGCCACGTAATGCTTCCGGTAAAGTTTTAAAGCATACATTGCGTCCAAAAGTAAGCATTCCCTAAACCTAGCGTGTAAAATGTAAAACTCAAAAGTAGTAAGATGATTATACCTTGATGGGGCGTCCGCTGAATGAAGGTTATAACTTGAGTCATTTCATAATCCGTGACACAGATGTTTTTGCGCGAAAACGAAGCATCAGTAGCTTGAGTTCCTCTATTTCAGTAGCTGTTTGGACACTACTGAAAAGGAACCACATTTGCATTCATCTCACCAGCTTCAGAAATGGGAGTCCTCTGACGAATGAAGATAAAGTGAACCAAGTTAAAATAGGAACGTCTATGAAATTAGCGTATAATAGAGTCTATGACAAATTGAAATAATAGAATTGAAGTTTTATCTTCAAACTGGATAGGAGCGGAATTTGTCTTGTGGACGGGGTATAAACGCCTTTTATTAATAGGTATTATGATAATCATGCTACTTTCGAGCTGCAATCCATTTTCACAGCAGGAAAAGCAAAAGAGTGAATTGACTGTGTTAACGGTAGAGTTTAATAGTGGTGCACCGATTCCTAACCTTTACATAACTGCCACAGATGTAAAGACGGGTGAAGTAGTTGAGGATGTGGTTGGCTCTGAAGAGGGCGAAGCAACATTTTCGAAACTTAAAGAGGGACGGGAATATGCTATTGCTGCAACTACGCTTGAAAATAGTACAACAAACGATGGCTATACGACAATCGAACATTTTACGTATGATGCAACAAAGCCGTATTATCGATTGCAAACACATTTTTCAAGGGACGAGCAGGAGCTAGATGTACCAGTTGTTATGCAAAATCCTGAACTACCGCATGGCTGTGAAATAACATCGTTAACAGCAGTCTTAAATTATTATGGTATGAACGTTACGAAGCTTGAAATGGCTGATAAGTATTTACCAAAGCAAGATATACGAATTGTAGGAGGACAACGCATTGGTCCAAATCCTGAGAAGGCTTTTGCGGGTGATCCTAGTGATAAAGCGGAGGGTATGTATGTCTTTGCAGCTCCAATTGTAAAAGCCGCAGAAGCAGTAATAGCAGATAAAAAGGCAGATTTACGTGTCACAAATAGGACGGGTGCCTCACAGGACGAAATATTACAGCTTGTCCGTGAAGGAGTACCAGTTGTGACATGGGTTACGTTAGATTTATCAGAACCCAAAACAAGTCCACCTAAGGGCTGGATATATGAAGGTGAAACAGAGTCGCGTGAAGCTTATATGAACTTGCATGCTGTTGTCTTAACAGGGCATTTAGGAGATAAAGTAGTTGTCATGGACCCATTAAAAGGCTTTGTCACTTATAATGTAGATCAATTTTTTAAAAGCTATCAAAAGCTAGGTAAACACGCTGTAGCAGTTCATAAATAGATTCAAGAGAGCTATCAGGAGTACAAGGAAAGTATGTTACACTAATAAAAAAGACTCATCACCAAATAATAGGATAATATTCGATAAAACGTCCATTTATACAAGTCGGAACGGAAGTCAACCCCATGTTATGGTGATAAGCCTAAAAAAAGCTAAAGTGAGTTGAGTAGAATGGCTATTGAGCACGCTTTTTTACCGGTTTTATTAGGAGATGAAATGAATGCTTACGGTATGGCAAGAGCATTTTACGAGTCATATGGAGTTAAACCACTAGCATTAAACCATACAAATATGGAGAAAATACAACAGAGTGACTTATTAACATTTCGTGAAGTACCAAGACTCCATATTGAGGAAAGATTTATAGTCGCTTTAAAGACAATTGCTGAAGAATTTGCAGGTAAAAAACTACTGTTATTAGCCTGTGATGAATTTTATGTGAAAAAAATTGTACAACATAAAGAAGAACTAGCTGAATATTTTGTAGTTCCGTATGTTGATGCCAAACTGGCTAACCAGCTATTAACACGTGAGAGTATGTATGAACTTTGTGCGAAGTTCGGCTTTCACTATCCGGCAATGCATGTTTGCACCGTCAATGACTATGAGGAATTTGACATTCCTTTTGAATATCCGGTTGTCATTAAACCTCTGAATATGACAAAGTATGCTACATGTATTTTTCCAGGTAAGAAAAAAGTGTATATTGCAAAAGATAGCGACGAAAAGGAAGCTATTTTCCACGCCATTTATAAGGAATCTGTATACCGAGATGACATAATGGTACAGCAATATATACCAGGCGATGATGCTCATATGTGCGTCGTCAATGCTTATGTTGGGCAAGACAGTAAGGTAAAGCTGCTTTCTGTAGGGAACCCAATTTTAGAGGAGCATTCTCCAGAGGGGATTGGTCGCTATGTAGCCATAATGACAGCATATGATCAAGACTTAATGGATCATGTGAAATTGTTTCTAGAAGAGATTCGATTCCAAGGCTTTGCCACGTTTGATATGAAGTATGATGAACGTGACGGTCAATATAAGTTATTAAGTATTGAATTACATAATGAACTTTCCAATTATTATGTGACAGCAAGTGGCTATAATTTAATGCAATATGTTGCGGATGATTTTATTCGAGGAAGCAAGCAACAACTAACCTATGTTCAGAATAAGCATCTTTGGACGATTGTGCCAAATGGTGTACTCTTTAAATATGTACAAAATGAACAGCTAGTAATTGAAGCGAAGAGTCTTATTCGCCAAGGAATGGCGACGGATTCCATCTTTAATTATAAAGATATGAATGCGAAGCGTTGGTTGAATATAACGCTAGATAATTTAAGTTTTTATCGCCAATATAAGAAATATTTTAACAACAAAGGTCTGTCAAACTAATGAAAAAACAAACTTTAGGTATAATAGGTGGCGTAGGTCCACTTGCAACGATGTTTATCGGTGAAATGATTGTAAGACGTACGAAGGCAACGAAGGATCAGGAGCATCTACATACAATCATTGATAATGATACGAATATTCCTGATCGTACAGCCTTTATTTTAGATAATACAAAGGAAAATCCAGTTCCAGTGATAGTCGCAGATGCTAAAAAGCTTGCTTCTGTAGGAGCAGATGTGATTGCTATCCCATGCAATACGGCACATACCTTTTATGATGATATCGTTGAAGGCTCTCCAGTGCCCGTTTTACATATGATTCGTGAAACGGCAAAGCGTGCCTATGACTTAGGGGCAGAGCGTGTCGGCATTTTAGCGACAACAGGTACATTAACTTCACGTATGTATCAAGATGCGTTAGAGGAATTTGGTATAAAACCTGTTGTCCCAGACGATAGTATGAAAGAAAAAGTCATGTCTATTATTTACGATTATGTAAAGGCTGGGAAAGATGTCTCTCAGGAGGATTGGCAGCCGATAGAAGAGGCGATGCTTGCACTTAATTGTGATCGTATCGTGTTAGGATGTACAGAATTATCTATCGTCAATAGAGATTTAAAGCTAAGTGATAAATATATCGACTCACTAATTGTTTTAGCAGAACGTGCTATTTTAGCATGTGGCTATGAAATAGTAGGTTAACCATTGTATTACCAAATAAAATCTGCTCGCTTTTTGCGGGTAAGCCTCAAGCCTTAAGGAAGCTCAAGTGAAAGGGTTTTGTAGCTTACAAATTCCGTATATGAGCGAGCAGATTTATTTGATTGAAACGATTAGATAAAGGTTTACGTACATATGAAGTAGGAAAATGATTAGTGTGTTAAACTAGTGTCAAGCAGATAGAAGGTGGGAAATTACATGTCAGTAATTAATTTATTAAAAGAAGATTTACAAGCAAAATGGAAATTTGAAGAGCCGATGAAAATTCAAGAAGAAATGATTCCTGCAATGCTTGAAGGCAAAGATATTGTAGCCGAATCGCCGACAGGATCGGGGAAGACGTTAGCGTATGTACTTCCTTTATTAAATAAGGTAAACGGTTCAAAAAAACAAACACAAGGACTTATCGTAGCCCCATCACAGGAGCTTGCAATGCAAATTGTAGAGGTTATCCGTGAATGGACAGCAGGTTCTGATATTACGGTTCAACAACTAATTGGTGGTGCAAACTCCGCACGTCAAATCGAAAAGTTAAAGAAAAAACCGACGATCGTTGTAGGAACACCAGGCCGATTAAATGAATTAGCACGTGCAGGAAAATTAAAGCTAAAAGAAATTGAAACAGTTATTTTAGATGAATGTGATCAGTTACTTAGTCGTGAATATCGTGTCGTAGTAAAATCCTTTATCGAAGGTTCAGCATATGGGCGACAAATAGTTGTTGTTTCAGCAACAATTACGGAAGAAATTGAATTAGTAGCTAGTCGCATGATGTTCGAGCCAGTACGCTTCAAAATTAAGCCTGAAGATATGTTAAAGGTTGGTAAAGTTGTACACTCTTTCGTGAAAGTGGAGGAGCGAGATAAAACTGATTTCCTACGCCGACTATCACATACAGAAGGATTACGTGCATTAGCTTTCGTCAACAATATAGATCAATTGCTGATGAAGGAAACGAAATTGCAATACCGTGCGGCACCGATTGTGACTTTACATTCTGACATGAAGAAAGAAGAACGTAAAAAGACGTTAGATGCATTCCGTAAAGGAGAAGCGCGTATTTTAATTGCAACAGATATTGCTGCACGTGGTTTAGATATTGCAGGTTTAACACATGTTATTCATGTTGATGTCCCTAGAACAATTGAGCAGTATTTACATCGTTCTGGTCGTACAGGTCGTGCTGGAGCAGATGGTGAAGTATTGACGTTATTATCTTATCGTGATGAAAAAACATATAAAAAATGGACAAGAGAAATTCCAGGCAAGCCTGTACAAAAAATATGGCACGATGGCAATCTAGTGGAAGGCAATTCAAAAACAATTGGACAGAAGCGAGGTAAATAATATGACTTTTGAAGAAAAATTACAAGCATACGCAGAGCTTGCAGTAAAAGTTGGTGTCAATATTCAGCCAGGGCAATACTTATTAGTCAATACATCAGTGGATGCACTGGACTTTGCACGCTTAGTTGTGAAAGAGGCTTATAAGGCTGGAGCAGGTCGTGTTCATGTAAACTTTTCAGATGATGAAATGGATCGTGCTTACTTCGAGCATGCCTCAGATGAAGAATTTAATCGTTTCCCGGAATGGGTAGTTAAAATGCGTGATGAGGTAATCGAACGTAAAGGGGCGCTATTATGGATTGATGCTGCAGATCCTGATAAATTAACAGGAATTCCAGCAGACCGTCTTGCAACACATCAAAAGGTATCAGGAGCTGCACTGAAAAACTATCGCAACGCCGTAATGAAGGATTTAATAGCCTGGTCGATTGTTGCTGTGCCTTCTCCAAAGTGGGCGGCGAAAGTATTCCCGAAGCTTGCTGCTGAAGAACAAGTACCAGCATTATGGGAAGCTATTTTTAAAACGGTTCACATTGGTGAAGGTAATGCTGTTGAAAACTGGCGTGAGCATGTAACAAATTTAGAATCTCGTGCAGACCTTCTGAACAATAAAAAATATGCGAAGCTTCACTATAAAGCGCCAGGTACTGATTTAACAATTGCATTAGCACCACAGCATAAATGGCTTACTGGAGGTAGTAAAACGCCAGATAATAATGTCTTCATTGCTAATATGCCAACGGAAGAGGTTTATACGTTACCGCTGAAGCAAGGTGTAAATGGTTATGTCAGCAATACAAAACCATTAGTTTATCAAGGGAATATTATTGATGGCTTTAAACTGACATTTGAAGAAGGCAAAATTATTAAGGCTGAAGCGCAGGTAGGGCATGATTTATTACAGGAGCTCATTAATGTAGATGAAGGCTCTTGCTATTTAGGTGAGGTGGCACTTGTACCACATGAATCACCAATTTCAGCATCGGGAATTTTATATTTTAATACATTGTTTGATGAAAATGCATCAAACCATTTAGCGATTGGCGAAGCTTATCCAACTTGCTTAGAAGGTGGAAGAGATTTAGAAAATGGACAGCTTGAAGCGTTAGGTGCAAATATTTCAGTAACACATGAAGACTTTATGATTGGCAGCGGTGAGATGGACATTGACGGTATTTTACCAGATGGAACTGTAGAGCCAATTTTCCGCAAAGGTAGCTGGGCATTTTAAGTAAAGAAAAGGAGCCTGCGCAGATGAAACGATTACTAAGCTTAATTGGTACAGTTATACTTACGATGGTATTTGGTGTTTCATCTGCTTTTGCTCAGAGTGAAAACTACCTGTCAATTGGCGATTCCTTGGCAGCTGGTCAAACACCTTATCGACAGGTTGATACAGGCTATAGTGATTTAATCGCCATAAGACTAGGGGTGACTGGGCAATTGAGTTTCTATACGAAGGAGCTCGCTTTCCCAGGTTTCACTACAGCTGATGTCTTGAAACGAGTAAAATCAGAGGAAGCAAGTGACTTATTAGCGAATGCAACACTGATCACTATTTCGGCAGGTGCCAACGATTTACTACGTCTTGTACAGGTTAATCCAACAGCTGGTACATTAGCCTTTTCACAGCTACAAACTGATTATGCATTAAATGTTGTCAGAAAAAATATGGTAGAGATTTTAGAGGAATTGAAAGTACGAGCACCTAAAGCAAAAGTCTATGTAATGGGCTATTATTTTGCTTATCCAAATGTGCATGCTTCACAAAAAGAAGGCACAAATGCACAGCTCGTCAAGCTAAATACGATTTTACAGCAACAGGCAGAACAGGCTGGTGCAACGTATGTAAACGTATATGATGCTTTCGGGTTAAACGCGACGAATCTTTTACCCAATAGTTCAGACGTACATCCAAATTTTGAAGGCTATCGCCAAATGGCCAATGCATTTTTACATGAATATAGTGGAAGCAACGCACTAGCTATTTCTTCAAATGAATTGCCAAAGCCTAACCCGATATCATTTGAGCAGATTTTAGAACAGCAAGAGACGGCTGAGCAGAAACAAGAAAAAGAAACAGAAAAAGAAAAAGAAAAAGAAACAGAAACAGAAACAGAAAAAGAAAAAGAAAAAGAAACAGAAACAGAAACAGAAACAGAAACAGAAACAGAAACAGAAACAGAAACAGAAACA
>NZ_JARVRU010000097.1:0-43908 GCF_030209535.1 Lysinibacillus sp. fls2-241-R2A-57 | reverse complement strand
TGATAGAAAGAGCTTGTTTTTCGATAAAAGCCCAAAAAGTTTCGATAAAATGAGACTTTGTTTCGATAAAAGCTCAAATAGTTTCGATAAATCTTCAAAGTATTCCTATCAAACGAACTAAAGGAGCTTTAGCGATTCTGTTTTGGGGACGATGTAAAATGTAGAATTACTATTAAAACATTTTGCTAGGGAGGGAAGCTATGCATAACTTATCAGGAAAGGTTATCCTCATCACAGGCGCAAGCTCAGGTATTGGGCTTGCTACTGCCGAGTTGATGGCATCTATAGGAGCTAAAGTAATTATTAATTATAATTCAAATGTGAAGAGTGCCATGGAAGCCGTCCGACGTATTCAAGAAAAAGATGGAGACGCCATTGCAATTAAAGCTGATGTTATGAATAAAGAAGAAGTGAACTCAATGGTTGAACAAGCTATTTCTTCATTTGGCACAATTGACGTCTTAGTTAATAACGCTGGTGGTGGCATACGCCAAAGCACATTTATGGATTTGAGTGAAGAGCTATGGGAAGAAACGTTCAAATTAAATGTAAATAGTGTTCTCTTATGCTCCCAAGCTGTATTAAGACATATGATTCCGAAAAAAACCGGAAAAATTATTAATGTATCATCAACAGCTGCACGTATTGGAGGAGCAGGTGAAAGTATTCATTACGCATCTGCTAAAGGGGCGATAAATACAATGACGATTGGAATGTCCAGAGAGCTAATTGAATATGGAATTATCGTGAATGGGGTAGCACCTGGAATGGTAGAAACACCTTTTCATGATAAATTTGCACCTTGCGATAATCGACTTGAGCGTATGGCTTCATCTGTACCTATTAAACGGGCTGCAACACCTACGGAAATAGCAGAGGTAATTGCTTTCCTTTCTTCTGATGCTTCAAATTATATCCTCGGAGAAATTATAAATATTAGTGGTGGGAGATAATTAAAAAGAAGGGACAAGTGCAAGGAATAAAGATCAGAAATGGATGGTCTTCAGCTCTTTTTTCTTATTGCGTTTCAATTAATGATTTTTTGTCAAAGTAATTAAGGTAAATAGTTGCAGGGGGGAGTAATTTAATGAGTTATAAAAATACTTTTATTGAAATTTCAGAGGATTCGGTAGTTAATTCTGCTATTACACCGCTCCCAAGAAATAACAAACCTACCATAGCTTCGATTGAATATGACTTAATCAGTAATAACCCTTACAAATATACGCAGGAAGATGTCCAAATTCAAACTTATTTGATTAAAAACCAAATTAAATCAGATGAATTAGATGAAATCAGAAAACATTTTTTTCAAAAACCTAAAGCATGATTTAGAGCTTCACCATTGGTAAAGAAGTATGGGTGGGGAATACATTACGATGATGAAGGAAAACTTGCAATATATGATGTTAATAGTGAAAGGTACGAGCAATTTCTCAAATCGGGTAATATCACTTTATTAAAAGGTATGCGTTCTATACGGAGAGGAAAATAACGAAAGAAATCACGAATCTTTTATTTGCCTTGAGTGTAAACAAAAGATTCGTTACATATTCCGAGACTAATGTATATTGGAACAATCCCTTCTTCTTCTGTTATGTAGTTAATTATATAGTCCAACTGGAGGCAGAGCA
The DNA here is from genome assembly GCF_030209535.1 of Lysinibacillus sp. fls2-241-R2A-57. Taxonomy (NCBI): domain Bacteria; kingdom Bacillati; phylum Bacillota; class Bacilli; order Caryophanales; family Bacillaceae; genus Lysinibacillus; species Lysinibacillus sp. fls2-241-R2A-57. The sequence goes on along the minus strand of NZ_JARVRU010000097.1, from coordinate 42,274 downwards.
TGAACGAGAACGAATTTTTTGTTTATCATATCGTTACTAGCAATAAAATGAGCACAGGGCAGATAATTAACTTTGACAAGAACCAAAAAAACACCTTATATAGCTTCTTTTTTGAAAGGGAACAATTGAACTCTAAAGGTGAAGACTTTATTAAGATTTTATACGGTCATTATACAAATGAGGGCTTAAACATTAGTAAAGAGAATACCGAAGTAGCTATTCAGTATGTAGGACAAACAATTAGAGCTATTAGAGAAGTGGTAGTAGAAATGGTTAGACTACAAGAACATCCTGAATATCCTTCAAGATTGTCTTGCTTATACGCTGCTAAAAGTTATGAAGACGTTTTGAAATGGAAAGAAATATTTGATTCATATAATCGTAATGTTTTGCAGATTGTTAAACTTCGAGTTATTGGGAATTATTTTGAAGGTGATGCAAATCTTTTACCAAAAGAGGATGGGGTTCCTTTCTCTCAAAAAATTGAACAAGCTAGAGAATATTGGCAGGGAAATGTTGAAAATGAGCTTACTGAACTTTTGATAAACGGAAAAATTGAAGTGGTAGAAATTATTGATGATTTCTCATCTTAAATTCTGGAAAGTCTTTAAAGGCAACTTTTCATATAACGAGGAAGGATTGTTGAAAAAGATAGCGAACCTATTAAATTGGGTAGTTAACTAATTCGACTAAAAGGACTGAAAAATGGAAAAAATAAATGGAATCATTGATGTACTCATTAATAAAGGTTTAATAATAAATGATCATCTAGAATTGCAGGGGTTAAAAAGTGGTACAACTGATGGTATTTTATATACGATCCTGTTGAAAAATGTACCAACCTACGTGATAAAGATAGACCATCCTGAGATAATAACTTCCACTGAGGAATTCCTACTTGCATATAAAAATGTGACATTGTTGCCAGATGTCTTTTACACGGATAATAAAAAAGAATTTATTATTTACTCTTATATACATGGGGAAACGCACTATAATCGGGGATCGAAATTACAATGGATGAATATTTTAACTAAAAATTTATTCAATAATTATGAAAAGGTGGACAAAGATACACCTTGGGGAAGAATAAATGGGATTCATAGAAACTCCTGGTCAGACTTTAATCAAAGTAGTTTTGAGTCTGCCAAATTGAACATAGGTAAGCTTTTACCGAGCGAGGACCATGAAAGAGTAGAGTTGTTGGTAAATAGATTAAAAACTTATCACGATCAAGAGGAGAAGTATTATCTCCACGGAGATACTGGTGTTCACAATTTTGTATATTCATGTAACCAGTTAGAAGGAGTTATTGATCCATCACCGTTAATCGGTCCCAAAATTTACGATTTTACCTATGCGTTTTGTTCTTCACCAGATAGTCTAGATGTCAATACACTTTTTTCATCGTTTTCCTTGTGGGACGGGAATGCATCCTTTACTAAAGAACGACTTTTGGATGAAGTTGTTTTTCAATTATATACACGTATTGGAGTGTGTATTAAAGTTCATCCGCACGATTTAAATGGTTATATGGAAGCCTGGAAGGAATGGAGAAAGTATCTTCCTTCTAACTTATACTAAACTGATGTTTTAGTGGAATAAAGTGAATCGAAATAATCAAATTTAAAAACAGTTCTTGAAATTAAAGGAAAGCCAACGTTTGGATTCAAACGTTGGCTTTTATATACAGTGAAATCAATTGTTAAAGCGGCTGAGACATAAGTATATTTTCAAAGCAAAATTAATTCACATCAGAAAAACGCGAGAGATCAACGTCTCGCGCTTTTTAAGGTTTTGACCAGTTATGTCCCAGCCTCTAACTATCATTAACTAATTTTAGTTCCATTTGGTACAGATTGGTCAGGCGTTAGTAGAATCACATCGCCGTCTACAGGAACTCCACCAATAACTAAAACTTCTGATTTAAAGCCTGCCACTCGACGAGGAGGGAAATTAACAATAGCTACTACTTGCTTACCAACAATGCCTTCTGGTGTATAGCGTTTGGTAATTTGAGCAGAGGATTGCTTGATTCCCAGTTTTTCTCCAAAGTCAATTTTCATTTTAATGGCAGGAACTCTTGCTTTCGGGAGTTCTTCAGCTTGAATAACTGTACCAATTCTTATATCTAGATTAATAAAGTCTTCTATAGTTGCCATAAAAGTACTCCTTTAATTATGAGGCTCTTCACCAAAACGTGTGGTTGATTTCCGTTCCGGCTGGGCGCTTTCCTGGGGGCGTCCGATGAGCCGCTTCACTCGCGTTGCTCGCTCCAGGGTCTCGGGCCAACACGATGTTGGTCACGAAGGCGTTATCACAGGATGTGATGTTCTTAGTCTTCGTTCCTCTATCGCTGATCCCCAAGGAGTCGCCCGGCCTCCACTCCATCAACCTATATTGCATACGTTTTAACAAATGTCACCCACAACTTTTGGTGATGAGCTAATTATGATAAATATTATCATGGAACAACTAAATACTCAAAAATTTTCAAATTGCAAAGACACTTGTGAAATTTTTTCGATGAACTTTAGTAAACGGATATATATATAATGCTTCGATAGCTACCAAATTTCAACAGAGTGAGTACATTCATTTTGGTTAGAATTTGGTTTTATATACAGTTAATAATACAAAAATACAAGCATTTTTTTGTTTTAACCTCAAATAATAATGATTAGGTATCATTATTTGCAGGAGGTGAAAACTTGAGGAAATATTATCTATTGATCGCACTATACATTTTAGGGATCTTTGTATTTTTGGTAGATGAAAAATCTTTTGCTGACAAAGGAAGGAAATATTACGAAGAAGCGGGACAAATTTTGTGGGATATAAAAACGGATGAAAAAGTAATTGCCTTAACCTTTGATGATGGTCCTCATAAAAAGTACACACCTGACATTTTAGATATATTATCCAAATATAATGCAAAAGCCACATTCTTTATTGTGGGTGAAAATGCAGAAAAAAATCCTGAGCTTGCTTTACGCGTTTACGAAGAAGGACACGAGCTGGCCATTCACACATATACGCATCCTTTAAGAACGAATGTTTCTAAATTAATGAAAGAGATAAAACAATCACATGCAACGATTTTTGGTATAACTGGATATTCTCCTGTTTTATTTAGACCAGTTAAAGGCCAGTATACGGATGCCATGATTGATGCAATTGTCAAAGAAGGGTATAAAGTTGTCATGTGGTCATGGCATTTAGATACATTCGATTGGAAAAATCCTGGAGAAAAGAGGATTGTTAATACTGTTTTAAAAGGTGCTAAGCCTGGAAGTGTAGTGTTATTTCATGACGGTGGTGGAAATCGTGAGCAAACCGTGAGAGCATTGAAAATAATTTTACCAGAACTTGAGAAGCAGGGATATAAATTTGTAACGATTTCAGAGCTCCTTGATATTCAAAAATCAAGTAATAAAGATGGAAAATAATTAATGATTTGAAAGCTCGAAAAGGCAAAACTTGGTTTCTGATGTAAATTAAGTCTTGCCTTTATCAAATATTTCATAATATTAATCGCTCCTATAGTTACACTCTGCAGTTGGTTTTGAGACATTGTTTTTTGGAAGAAACCTTGTAAAATAATATTTGTAGTAAACTTTATGGTAATTTCGACCATAAATGTTTTGTGTTGGTTTCTAAAGAGGGGTGAGGGTATCATATTATGAATGACTACATTAAAACAATGAGGCAAATGATCGGGCATGAAACTCTATTGACTATTGGATGTGGAGCAATAATTGAAGATGATATGGGACGTATACTTTTACAAAAAAGGACTGACAAGGATGTTTGGGGAATCCCAGGGGGCATCTTGGAAATCGGAGAAACCCTTGAAGAGACGGTTAAAAGGGAGGTCTTTGAAGAAACTAATATTATTCTGAACAATGTGACATTATTTGGATTGTATTCAGGTGAAAATGGTTATGCAGAGTACTCAAATGGAGATAAAGTATATAGTGTTCAGATAATTTTTTACTCAAACGATTATAAAGGTACTATACAAATCAATGATGAAAGTAGTGAATTATACTTTGTATCGAGAAATGAAATACCATTAAACCTTAATCCTCACCAAGCCCCATTTATTGAGGATTGGAGCAATGATATGCCTACACCAGTAATAAAATGAAAATGTTTTTGAACTTATGGGGGAGCGTTTTTTAAGTCTAGTAATATCTCAAAAATCCAAGCAGGGATTCTTTTAATACGGCAGTATTATTAAGCTTTTACATATTTAAAAATGGACTAATGTATTATATAATCAGAAAAATGTAGTATTTTCTAAAAAATCAATAGAATGAAAGGGGAATAAGATGAAACAAATTATTGCATTAGGGGGAGGGGGCTTTTCTATGGAGCCTCATAATCCATTATTAGATACATATATTTTGCAGCAGTCTAACAAAGTTAATCCTAAAATCTGCTTTGTTCCGACCGCAAGCGGGGACTCGGAAAACTATATTTCGAGGTTTTATTCTTTTTTTGATTCGCAAAAATGTATTCCGTCCCACTTATCACTTTTTTCTCCGCCAACTCGAGATTTAGAAAGTTTTATTTTGGAAAAGGATATTATTTATGTTGGTGGGGGAAATACTAAAAATCTTTTAGCTTTATGGAAAGAATGGTCGTTAGATCGCATTTTTAAGACAGCTTGGCATGAGGGAATCCTTTTAACAGGCATTAGCGCTGGCTCAATTTGTTGGTTTGAAGAAGGAATAACAGATTCATATGGCGGAGGAGATTTAGAACCGATAAATTGTTTAGGGTTTCTTCCAGGAAGTAATTGTCCTCATTATGATGGAGAAATCAATCGAAAACCAGCTTATCATAATTTGGTCCAAACTAAAAAACTCTCATCTGGCCTTGCCGTTGATGATGGAGTGGCAGTTCATTTTATCGATCAAGATGTTCATAAAATTGTTAGTTCAAAACCTGAAGGGAAAGCATATAGGGTTTCTGTTGATGAGGGGATCAATGAGCAAGAATTATTTGTAGAATATTTAGGACATATGTATTGATTACAAATTAAAAGAAAAACCGCCCTTATGATACCGCTTCACTGTAGCAATTGTAAGTGTAAGGGCGGTTTTATTTTACTATACTCCGATCAAAAAAATCTAATGATAACTCTACTTTCGTCGTGAGTTGCTCAATAATACTATAATCTTCAGGCGGAAATACTTTATCTAAAGTATTTTTCCGTATTCTAAGTAATTTTCAACTTTAAAAATGATAGTTGGTTAAAATTTTGTCACTATTTTTTTCAACATTCCACTTGGGACGGTTTCACTATTTGAGAGACAATCTATTTCTCCAAAGACTAAAAAACTATCTTTTGCCCTTGAAATTGCTACATTCAATAAACTTTTACTAGCATCAATAAAATAACATCCATCACTCTTCCCGTATACAGTGGACATAATAATTATGTTTCTTTCTCCGCCCTGGAATGTATGAATAGTACCTACAGATACTAGTGATTTTAATTCGTTCGGTAATTCCTTTTTAATCGCTGAAACTTGCATTTTAAAAGGTGTAATTATTCCTAAAATATTTCTAGGATCTGTTTTTGAATACACTTCTTTTAATTGTTCAAAATTGTTAACTACCCAATTCGCTATTTCTTTTGCTTCTATTTCATTATATCTACTACCTGCACGTTTATTGGATTGAACACTATTGATTTGGTAATGCCCAAAATGAGGGATAGACAGTTCATTTAATTTACATTTTTTATCTTGTATTCCTAATCCTCTTTTTGGCTCTAAATTGCCTTTATAAACTAACTTGTTGCAATAATCAATAATTTCATCATAACAGCGTCTATGCTCACTTAAAAACAGTCCTCGTTCGCCAAATTTCTCATAGTTACAACTTTTACAAGCAACCTTCATCACACTAGACTCTGATGTATTTATTCCGCTTGTTGTCAAAATTTCAAATTCTTCTTTCTGGCTAATAACCCCAGCAGTTTTTGCTAAAGATAAATCGAGGTTTCTATGAATATTCCATACCGGTTCAATTTGATATATATCGCCTACTACAACAGCTCGTTTCGCTAATGAAAATGAACATGCAGCAATCTCAGGAGTGACTTGTCCAGCTTCATCTACAATTAATAAATCTATTTTATTATAGAGATATTTATGTTGTTTTTCCTCATAAGCACGAAGTAGCTTTGGTAATTGATAAAAAGTCATAACAAAACAAGGTGTGAGCATACTTAAGTTTTCATATACTAAATTCAGTACATTTTCGAAAGTCTTACCTTTTTGTTTGGCGCTAAGTCTTCTTGCTTTTAACCATCTGCATTCATAATAATGTACTGCTAGCCAAAATGATAAATATCTTAAAGAAGTATCCAAAAGACTATTTAATTGATTAATATTTGTGACACTCGAAATGTCAATGTCCTTACTTTCAATAACATTTAAACAGATTAAACTATCAATAACTTCCTGTATATTTACCTTTATTTCTTTCACTTTTTTACTTAATTGTTCTTTATCTTGAATGTTTTTCCTTACATCCTTAATAATCGAACTATAGCTTGAAATAATATCGTCTATATCCATTTGATCGTTTAGAAAATCTTCTTCAATGTTTATGAAGGTATTTATTCTATCCTGAATCTTTTGTTTAAAACTCGGCAAAAATTTTAACCAATGATAATAAAAAGGAATTTTCTTATATTCCGCTTGCCATTCATTTACTCTTAACTTCAAATTTTCTAATTGAACTTTGCCATTTTCAATTTCATTATCGATGTCTGAAATAAACGTATTGATATTTTTTTCAATTTGACAAATATCGAAATATTCATTAAATAAATTCAAAAGAATACTAGTAGCATTATTAATTTGTTTTAGCCTGTTTGAAATTTGGTTTTCACAATTATTTAAAGAATGAATGGGTGTGTTAAAATAAGTAGCACACTCTTGCATAAATTTGTCTTTAGACTTCTGAACATTTTCGGCGTTTTCTACAGTTTCAAAGAAATGATCTCCCGAAGGATTTGTATGGTGAAATCCTTTTGTTGTTGCTTCGGTCACCTTACTAGACGAAGGAAAATAAACAGCTAAACTTTTTACACCCTCTACCCATCTATTTTCTAAATTAGAATGGGACCATTTTTTTTCTATTTTCCCAAAGGACTCAATAATATTCGTAACAGCTTGATTATTTGTCGAAGAAGCTACAATGAGTGGGGCTTTTTCTTTTTTTAAAGCCTTTTCTACATATAAATTTGCCACAAGTGTTTGTAAGAGTGTTGTCTTACCAGTACCAGGTGGACCATTCACTGCTAAGACTTCACCTTCTTCCATATTATTGAAATGAATGAGGCATTCTCTTTGAGAAGGGGAAAGTCCATACTCTCCTCCCATCTGACCAATATGTTTTTGTGATTCATCCACAGAATTTTTGATCAAAGGTTTTAATTGGCTAAACTCTTTCTTGATAAAGTTTAAATATAACTTGGAATGTTTATAATTACCTTTTATCAAATCATCATATAGCGCTAATATATTTCGAGTTGCATTTATAGTTTCGTCCTTGAAAATGTAAATGGTTTCTTCCAATTCAATATCATTTACTACTAAATCCAATAGAGTATGTCCAGTGATTTGCTCATACATACATTTACACAAATTAAAATAGGATTCCCAATCAGTACATTTTTTAAATTCGTGCGAGTAAGTACTCATATAATCATCGAAAGTTTCTAAATTGCCAACAGCTACAGTTTCATCTATTAAAGGAAATAAATATTCCCTTGGTATCCAAGGTGTCTTCACTTCTGGAGGTAATAGCTTTCCTTGTGTGTTTATCAAAGCAGGAATGAAAAAAATTCCAGCTAATTCCTCAGTGTTGTTTTGGATTTTTTCCTGACTTTTATAGATTGTTTTAATTGTCTTTGCAACAATTATTACTTCTTTAAAATCCTCCGAATGATTCTTATCTTTACTAAATAAATATTGAAACGTTATTTCTGGAATCACACCTAGTTTAAAATCTTGAAATGAAACAGTGTTATATGTACTTCTTTTAAAATCTATTGATAACTTCGCCGCTACACTATCTCTAAAATATTGGGTTATATGTAGATTCATAATTACATCCTTTCATTTTAATGGAATATTAAAGTTATAGAATACTAATAAATAACATAGTTGGAAACTTAATGTTAGTGGGTGATTTAAGTTGTTTAACATCAAATGTTGGGGTAGGCACAAAGTGAAACTTCTACAAAAGTTCCAGCCACTGATCTGTTTGTTGCCATAAACACTGTAGAATCTTTGCTAGTTTTTTTCAGCAGGAACGGCAGGGCATTCACCGCCTTTCATAAAAAAACACGTAATCCCTAACATTTTGTAATTATGTTACAAAGATAGGGGTTACGTGTTTTACATTGCAATTATTCAGATAAAGAAATTTTCCGTCCTTTACCAAAAGGAATACATAATGGTGTGCCAAAAATAGGGTCAGTCGCCATTTGACAATCTAAATCAAAGACATGTTTTACTAACGTAGTCGTCATGATTTCTTCTGGCCTTCCTTCTTGAAAGACGCCGCGATCTCGAACGGTAATAATATGATCAGCGTACCGACAGGCCAAATTTATATCGTGTAGGACCATAACAATTGTGCGTTTTTGCTGTTGATTTAATTCAAATAGTAAATCTAAAACTTCTATTTGATGTGTTAGATCTAAGTAAGTAGTGGGTTCATCTAAAAGAATAATATCGGTATCCTGTGCAAGTGTCATCGCAATCCAGGCACGTTGACGTTGACCACCTGAAAGCTCATCGACCGGTTTATCCTGCAAATGATCAACGCCCGTTGCTTGTAAGGCGTTGATCACTACCTCTTCATCTTTCTCTGTCCATTGTTTGCGCCAGCTTTGATGAGGGTAACGACCTTGTTTAACAAGTTGTAATACGGTTAATCCCTCTGGTGCTACTGGTGATTGGGGAAGAATAGAAAGTTTTTTTGCTACTTGTTTAGTCGATAATTTAAAAATATCTTGTCCATCTAATAATACAGAGCCGTTTTTAGGCTTTAATAACCGAGCAATTGAGCGTAAAAGTGTAGATTTTCCACAACCGTTGGCGCCAATTAGCACTGTAATTTCATTCATCGGAATAGATAAATTTAGATTTTCAATAATATTGGAATCACCATAATTTAGTGTAAGTGATTGAGTTTCTAAAGTTATAGTCATAAAATTTGACTCCTTTATTTTCTAGGGTTTCTAAATAATAAATAGATGAAATAGGGAGCACCAATGGCAGCCGTAAAGACACCCGCTGGTACTTCTAAAGGACTAAATGCAGTTCGTCCGATAATATCTGCAACCATTACTAGTAAAGCGCCAATTGCGGCAGATGTAGGCATTAACACACCGAATGACGGCCCTACGATGCGTCTTGCAATATGTGGTGCCATTAAGCCGACAAAACCGATCGCGCCTGCAAATGCAATAGCACTGGCAACTAGACTTGAGCTCAAAAGTAATAGGAAGAGACGTGTTTTTTGTACAGATTGACCTAAACTAGTAGCCGTATCATCACCCAATTCTTGAACATTTAACTGTCGAGTAATAAAAAATGTTATAAGTAGGAGGACTAGTATCAATGGAACTACTATTTGAATTTGATTCCAATCTGCACTTTTAACACTTCCTGTGATCCACTTATTTGCTTCGCTTGCTTGATAGATAGGGCCGATAATCATCAACATCGTCGTAATGGCTTGCATAAATGCAGAGACGCCGATACCGATTAACACAAGACGAGTTGGTGTTACACCATCTTTCCAAGCAAATACGTAAACAATAATTCCAACGAAGGTTGCTCCAATAAAACCTGCAAGAGGTAACCATTCAATACTAACTGTTAAAGAATGATTGGAGTCACTAAATATAGCTAAAAAACCAACGACCGCAGCTCCACCACCTGCGGAAATACCGATAATATCAGGGGAGGCAAGTGGGTTTTTAATAATTCCTTGCAATATAGCACCCGCCACAGCTAAAGCCATTCCAGCAAAAGCTGCAAGAAAAATTCTAGGCATTCTGAAATCAACAATAATTAATTGATCAAACTCAGAACCTTTGCCGAGCAAAGTTTTGATCACCGTTAAAGGATTTATAAACGACTCACCAAATGAGGCACTAAAGAAAAAGACAGCTAGTGTAATGATGCTAATAAAAGTCAGTTTTTTAGAAGCTTTGACATCAAGCAAAAACGATATTTTATTTTGTAGTAAACGTACTGTTTTTAACTGTTTCATTATTTTTTTCCACCTTTTCGCGCAAGGTAAATAAAGAATGGCGTACCAATCATCGCTGTCATTACTCCTACTGGTACTTCTTGAGGCATAATGATATAGCGTGCTGCCACATCGGCTATTAGTAAAAGAATGCCACCTAATAGTGCAGCCATTGGAATGAGCCAACGATGATCTGTGCCAACAAACTTTCGCGCAAAATGGGGTACGACAATTCCAACAAATCCTATTGGACCAGCTATCGCAACTGAACCACCTGCTAATAAAATGACAATAATACCTACTATAAACTTCATCCATCCTATTGGTAATCCTAGGCCTTTCGCTACATCGTCCCCAAGAGCAAGAATATTCATTTTAGAAGAGATGAATAGAGCGCCAATCCATCCAATTACTAAATAAGGTAATACAGATAAAAGAATTTCAAGCTTTCTCCCTTGTACGGAACCAGCTAACCAAAACAGTACTTGATCGAGTGCTGCTTCGTTTGTTGCAAGTAATCCTTGCGTAAAGGAAGCAAATAATGCACTAATAGCGGAACCTGCTAAAGTTATTTTGACTGGCGTTATTGCGTCTCGTCCAGCTGAGCTAATACCATAAACAGATAGAGCAGCTATTGTGGCACCTAAAAATGCAATCCATGCAAAGGCTTGCAAACTTGAAACATGGAAGAAAATCATAGCAAAAACGACTGCAAAGCCAGCGCCAGCATTGATTCCTAATATTCCAGGTGATGCTAAAGGATTCTTTGTTAACGTTTGCATAAGCACGCCTGTAATAGCTAAGGAAGCACCCACACATGTAGCGATGAGTGCTCTTGGAATACGAACATTTTGAATAATAATATGCTCGTTAGAATTATTAAACTGTGTAAAAGATTCAATAGTCGTTTGAATGGACGTATTTGCATAGCCGTATACAATACTGATGCCCATACAAAGGAGTAGGAGTAGTGTTCCTACTATTAGTGCTAGTGTTTTTGAAAAATTATTTTTTAAAATCATCTACATTCATACTCTTTCTTTCTATATTTGTAAAAAACTATTGACGGTGATAGATTTTTACAATATGATTAATTTCGTTCTCAATCAGATGAAAATGATTCTCATTATCATCGATTATTTTATCATATACATAGGAGGAAGAAAAGATGCAAAAGAAATTTCATAAGCTACTAGCTTTGCTTGCTGTTGTCGCTGTATTTTTGTTAGCTGCATGTGGCAATAACAAGGAAAACACTAAAAAAGAAGAAAGTTCAACTAAGAGCACTGCTTACAGTGTAGAACACGCGATGGGGACAACTGAAATAAAAGACACGCCAAAACGTGTTGTTGTTTTAACAAATGAAGGAACAGAAGCACTTTTAGCTTTAGGTATTAAGCCGGTAGGGGCTACACAAGCATTTTCAGGTAACCCTTGGTATGATCATTTAAAAGATCAGATGGAAGGCGTAGAAGTTGTCGGTTATGAAATGGAAATTAACATTGAAAAAATCGCTTCTTTAAAACCAGATTTGATCATTGGAAATAAAATAAGACAAGAAAAAGACTATGAAAAATTAAGCAAAATTGCGCCGACAGTTTTCGCAGAAACATTACGTGGTGACTGGCAAGAAAACTTTAAGCTTTATGCAAAAGCGGTAAATCAAGAAGCTAAAGGCGAGGAAGTTTTAAAAGCATACGAAGATAAAGTTCTAGCTCTAAAAGAAAAGCTTGGTGATAAAACGAACCAAGAGGTTTCATTCGTACGCTTTATGGCTGATAAATCTCGAATCTACTATACAGATTCATTCTCAGGCGTTATTTTTGATTCTTTAGGATTCAAACGTGTACCAGAGCAAGCAGAACTATTTAAAGATAACGCGAAATTAGGAAACTTAGCTGTTGAGGTAGGAAAAGAAGTAATTCCTAAAATGGACGGAGATGTACTATTCTACTTTACTTACATGCCAACAAAAGATGAAACAGGATTAGCTACTGAAAAAGAATGGACAGAAGATCCACTATGGAAAAACTTAAGTGCTGTACAAAAAGGCAATGTCCATAAAGTTGACGATGTCATTTGGAACACAGCAGGCGGTATTCTTGCAGCAAATATTATGCTTGACCAAATTGAAGAAATTTTTGCTAAATAACAAATCAAATTCAGAGATCGCTATACTTCCATCAACAAAGGATGATTGTATAGCGTTTTTTTTATGCGCTAAACGTAACTAAATTCCATCAAGTGCTAAATTCTCTGTTACTCACATTACCCAAGAAAAATTTGACTTCAATTTGAAACAAAATATGGGAGTTAGCGTAAAATAAGTAGGGGGTGTGGAGTTTGAGGTATTTATTAATTGGTGTTTTCTTATCACTATGTGCTGTCTTAATATCCATGATTTTTTGGGGAATGGAAAAAGTCCATTTAGTTACGGGGACGATCGGTTGTATCTTCATTGGCATAGCAATGATTCTTTCAGGTTCCATGGTAAGTGGGGATAGGATGAGGGCAAACCTCGCAACAGAATCAACTGAAAACAGGGATGAGCGCAATAAAATTACTACGAATTCCTTACTAATTGCTTTACCTAATATTATTGTAGCAATTTTATTTTACTATTTAAGTAAATAGGAAACGTTGAATTGTATCTAAAATAAAAGGTCACTCGGACAAAAGTGACCTTTTTGTATGAACTGAAGTGTGTAAGGCTGGTGCATGATCCTGCTATTACTATGATATGTTATTTAGCAACAGCGATTTTGGAAATGATTATTTGTGACAATGATAAATAGCATTAACTTCTTCGTTAAAAATCTGAATCGAAAGCTTATTCAATTCTAAAAAAATTAAAAAAATTTAGCTATTAATACAAGAATGTTGCGCCGACAATAATTAAAAGAATGAAGAGAACAACAATTAATACGAATGATGAACCACCGCCATAGCTACCGCCACCGCCATAGCAACTGTTGTAGTTACCAACATTTCCACCTTGCCAGTATCCCATAAAGCACCCCTCCTTTCTACTATCTATAATATGTATAGATATAGGAAGGAAGGGTGGTAATCATCTAAGTTATGAAAATTGTATTCAAGTTATAAATTAAAAAGGGTCACTCACAAAAAGTGACCCCTAGTAACGAGTATTGGAGTGCAAAGCTAAATTAGCTTTACACTACTATTATTATGATGAATTGCTTTTTTTCTATAGTGAATTGCCTGTAATAAAAATTTAATTGGAAAAGACTCCAGATTAGTTTTTTCTAAAAGATCAGGCTCATCACCATAACGTGTGGTTGATTTCCGTTCTGACTGGGGGAGTCCGATGAGCCGCTTGGGCCATTTCAAACCAAACTTTTTAGAATAATAAAATTGAAACTATTACAATTCTCAATCGTATAAATTAGAGACGGGTTCAAGGAGGTGTTGGTGCTATGCCATTTATTGGGTGGGCTATTCTAACTTTTTCAATTGTATGTTTCTTACCTTTCTTTATCTGGCTTTCTGCTAGTTATCTAGGTAACGAAGATCGCTCAAAAAGAAAAAATAACTATTGGGTATTTTTAGCAACACTTGGATTATTAAATTCCATGAATCTTTTCTTATTTAAGATTCAAGATACATATTTTTTAGCAATAACAATCTCAAGCATTTTGTTATTTAGCTTATATATGTTTTTAAATGTACGAAAAGATAAAAGAAAAGTATCATTTAGATAGTCTTTCAGGACAGCTTCGCATATGGCACATTGAATGAAGCAAAGTTCCCCAAAAAAGTAGACATTGTAATATACATGTCTACTTTTTTGGGGATTTTTTGCCTTTAAAATTTTGAAATGTACTTAGCAGACTTAATAGCACACTACAGCAAAACTCTTTTTAAAGAAAAAAATGCAGTGAAAAAGCCGATTAGAATATTCCAATCAGCTTCTGTTATTAAATTTTTTCTCTGTTTCAATACCCGCATTGAAAACAGACAATACCATAATAAAGAAAAATAGGATTTGAATGAACCTGTCTGCTGTCCAATATCCTAAATAATTCATGAAAACAAGGATGACAAATAAAATAGCAGAAATAATGGGAGAACAAAGGCGTAATTTATGGAGCATTTAAATCCTCCTTTTTTTGTTAATCAATCTAAGCTTAACATAAAAAAGGATATAAAAAGGCTCATCACCAAAAGTTGTGGATGACATTTTTAAAATTATATGCACTGTATATTGGTTGATTGGAGTGGAGGCTGGGCGACTCCTAGGGGATTAGCGTCACAGATGAGACCCTGGAGCGAGCAACGCGAGTGAAGCGGCTCATCGGACGCCCCCAGGAAGCTCTGCTCTGCGCGAAAGCGAAGCGTCAGCGGCAAATGTTTTAGCTGTGCGAAAGCGAAGCGGCAGCAACAAAGCGCCCAGTCGGAACGGAAATCAACCACACGTTATGGTGATGAACCAATAAAAACCTCTTTTTTGCTACTGAGAAATTTAAGGGAAGTATCCATTTCAAAGAGATGAGCTGTACAGAGTCTTTGTTTAAATAGGTTTATTAATAATGTGTGTCCACACTAAAATTGCCACTGTACCAACACATATGAAAACGGCATAGATAATACCGCTAATGTCACCCAAAAATTCTAGTCCAAAAGGTAAAAGAAAAGTAGCAATACCTACTATGTAAGAGAAAATCCCGGAGAGCTTAGCCAGTTTTTCTTTATCACCAATAAAACTGTCTTCTTGGTAACCTGCAATGAGCCACAGTTTCTTTTTAATATGAATTTGATAACCCATGAAAATAATAATGAAAGCAAGAACAATACAAATAATAAATCCACCAATCACTTAACATCACCTCATTTATTTTAGCTTTAATATATATACGAATGAAAATAATGGAGGTTTCGAAAATCATTTCTGATCATTTCTGATTTTGATAACTGAACAGTAAAAAAACTGACAACTAATGTTATCAGTAAAAAGAATGATATTACCTACCTTTATGTTTATCTTTAGACTTTTGAACTTTGATATTTCTAATATAACTTTTTCGTTCTTCTTTAAGTCGTTTGCAGGTAACTGATTTTTCTTTTTTCCTAAGCTCAAATTCAGCTTTAAGAGCTTCTTCAGCTTTAGAAGAAATACTAGGCTTCTTAAGTTCTTTAGCTACTTTTCTTTGAAGTCTTTTTGGGTTGATTTTTTTTACTTTATTTTGTTGGATAGGTATTCCACTATGTTTATCATTATTTTTGATAAAATCCAACAAATTCGTATTTACAAAATCAAAGACTTCTTGATCTTTAGGTTCTTTTCCAAAAATATACCGGTATGCTTTGTATTTGTTTTCGGAAATGTTTTCTATTAGCCCTATATAAAATTGTCCATCATAACAAATGGTTAGTTTCATAGTAGGTCCCTCCTCATAAATTAAACTTGAATGATGGACATCCCGAGGAGGGGAAGGTTACTGACACCAAAATAATGATGCATCCGGACTACCAACCGAATCGTGTTTTTTCATCCAAGTATGTATTATAAACGATTTATTATTTTTTGTAAAAAATTTCCCTGTAAAAAGTCTTAATCATATCCAAAGTATAGGTAAGAAAAAATGGTGAAGTTCAGATAACAATGAGAGAGAAGAAAAAAGGGTCACTCGAACCAAAGTGACCCTAAACCACAAACTAGGAGGCACAAAGCTAAGTTAGCTTTACACTACTATTAATATGATTTGGTAGCTATGTTTGTATAGTGAAATGCCTGTGAATTAGATTAAAAAATTAAAGTTGAAAGGGACTACTTTAACTTTTTAGATTTTGTAATATTCCCATTTTACTTTTTCTACTTGCTCTCCCTATTTATTTAAGATGTAAACGTAGCAAGGTAAAATAAAGTGGCATTTGACAAAAAGAAACCTTATTCATATAACCAAACATCGCTATGCTAGAAGACCAAAGGCAAAAAAATAATTATCAAATCAAATGCTTTGGATTTCACGTTTTGACTATTTGTTATATTTCGTTCATCATTTTCCTCAATTGTTGTTCCTTTGTCTTATGCATTTCAGCTATCAATTGAGTTATACCCTTACCTAATAGCGTGACTCCGCAAACTCCAATTCCTATTGATGTTGTTAAGAGATCACTGCCAAGGACCAAGACCTTGTCTGTTTATATATTCATAGAGTTTCTGATATATTAGTATAATAGAAAAAATTACATGTGGAGGAAATTTAAAGGTTCATCACCAAAAGCTGTGGATGACATTTTTTAAATATATGTGCTGTATATTAGTTGCTCTTCGTTCCGGCTGACGCGCTCAGTCGGTACGAAACAACCACACGTTATGGTGATGAGCCACTTTAGTGGATAATAGGTGTTAATGACATCAAGAGACACAAAAAAGTGATTTTGAAATTTTAATAGACGAAGGAGATGTTGAAAATTGAAAGAGAATAGTAACATAACAAACAATGTTTATAATAATGAGAATGATAGATATCCTGAATTTGAGAAAAATGTAAAAAGCTATTTTGATGAAGCGATTAGTAAGAAAAAATTATTTAAAACAAATGTTCAAGGTCTGTTTGATTTGTATTTAGATAATTTACCAGTAGAAGCTAGACAACATTATACTTGTAGCTCTTGTAGAAAGTTCATTGAGCGATTTGGTGGTCTTGTAACGATTGATGAAAATGGCATTATGGCATCAGCTATATGGAATGAGGATATAGCTCCTCCATTTTTTAAAGCTGCTGTTTTAGCAATGAAAGATGCGGTTTTAAACTCAAAAATTATTGGTGTATTTATTTCAAACTCACCGGCATTAGGGCAGCCTAGTACTGGGAAGTGGAATCATTTATCCGTTGTTGTTCCTGAAGAAATGGTGAACCATTCTAGATTACAAACTGCGGGGCAAGTGATGGCGGAAAAGCTAGAAGAATTCAAAATGCTAACAAATGCATTACTTGATTATACTTTCGAGACAGTTGAACAAGCAGTAGTTTTATTACAATCAGAAGCATTATACCGTTCAGATAGAGTATTAGGGATAGCAGAATGGTTTAAAACATTGCATGAAAAACGAATTAGTATAGGAAACAATAATCAGAAAATAAATATTGTTTGGTTAGCTGTTGCGACAGCTCCTGCTGGATTCTGTCATGTAAGAAGTTCTATGATCGGTACATTATTAGATGACATAGCTTCAGGTATGACAGTTGAATCGGTTGCACGTCGTTTTGCCGAGAAGATGAATCCAGCGAATTACATGCGCTCACAAGCTGCTCCAACGCAAAATGCTATTGTAGAAGCAGAAAAAATTGTTGAAAAATTAGGAATCGCCAATTCTTTACGAAGAAGATATGCCACGTTTGAAGAGATTCCATCATTTTTGTGGGAAAATCAATCTGAGCAAAAAGTTGTTGAACAAAAGAAAGGCATTTTTGCAAATATTATTCCTAAAGTAAAAACTGCATCTCCATTATCTCTTCCTAGCACAGTGATGACGTGGGAAAAATTCCAACGAACAATACTACCAACTGCTGAAAATATGGAAGTATTGATCGATAATCCTAGTCGTTTTATGGCATTAGTTACTGCGTCCGATGAAACTGCGCCAAATATTTTACAATGGAACAATACATTTAGTTGGTATTACCACGGAGGAATAGATGGCGAAATTAAAAGGAGAGTAGAAAGTGCTGGCGGAAGATATGAGAATAATGAAATACGGGCTTCATTAATATGGGAAGGTTATACCGACTTAGATCTACATTGCGTAACACCAAAAGGGGAACACATCTACTATGGAGATAAAAGTGATAAATTTGGTGGATTTTTAGATATTGATATGAATGGTGGCCATCATAGAAATCCATCCCCTGTAGAAAATATTAGGTGGAGTGAAAATGCTCCGGGTGGACATTATAGATTTTATGTTCATAATTATTGTGAAAGAGGAAATGGAAGCACGCCGTTCAAAGTTGAATTAGAAGTAAACGGGAAAACATACTCATTTATCGGTGTAGCTGGTGGGGTAGGTTATGTAACGGATGTATTTGAATTTGATTATGTCAAAGGGAGTCAGCCGAATATTAGTAGTCAGTCATACGCTAGTGATGATTCATGGAGTGTTCAAGTAAATAATTTTGTGAAAGTAAATGGGATTACAACTTCGCCAAATTTATGGGGTGAAGAGCCGTTCTCTCATTCCGGAAGTCATATTTTCTTTCTATTGGAAGGTGTAAAGGACACATCGGAAGGAAAAGGTAGAGGATTCTTTAATGAAACGCTTAAAGCTGACTTAAGACAAATTAGAAAAACGCTAGAAGCCTATACTGCTAGTTCACCAATTGAAGGTGCCGATCATGCAACAGCTTGTGGTGTGGGATATTCGAAAGATCAAGAATGGAATCTAACGCTTAAAGTAACAACAAATAATTCTACAAGAGTCATTAAGATTGATAGATGGGATTAAAAGTGGGAAGTAAGTAAAAAAAGCTCCCAGTCAAAAATTTCGACTGGGAGCTTTCTTTTGGATTTTCATTGGCAAATTCATCATTAAAGATCACGCTTGTCCAACCGGTAACCTTCTTTCTAACACCGCGTACGTAACCAAAAAACAAGACGCACTTTATAAGGAGAACTGTTTTTAATGTTTATTGCGATGAATTTGCTTCTGTAAAATTCTAAGTCCTACAAATAATATGATTGCTCCAAAAAGTTTATAAAGAATATTCCTTGCAAAAAAGGTCTCACTTGTGATGCTCATCAACAAACTTCCAAAAAGAATAATAATAACACCGAGAAAGCCTATTAAATACCTCATGAGCCAGCCTCCTAACTGAATCAAAAAGGATACATGTTAATGAATTGCTAATCTTTAGGGCAAGAAAGTTTGCTCCTTAAAGCTTCTTGTATGATTAATTGTGAAATCTCATGGTCATTGATGACATAAGATACTTCTTCGGGTTCAACCCAAATGCGTGAAATCGTTTCATGTTCTCGAAGAAAAGGGAGGCACTTTTGAATATCCATCCTATAGATATCCTATTAGGGGGTACTTACCATCAGCATTAAATAAAGGATTCTCTTCGTGACTGACTTCAATTGCTCCAATATAATTGATAGGACCCTTTACATAACCTTCTTCAAATGTCTCTCTATGCAATGCATCTTCAGGTGTTTCTCCTTTCTCTATATGACCTCCAGGTAAGTTAAAACCTCTACCACTTACATGGACCAGCAAAACATTCCCTTTAAAAAAACAAACGCCATGTACACTTGTTACTTTGCTGTAATTGTCTATTTTCTTTTGTGGGAGCCAAGTTAGTTTAACATGATGCCCGCTCCAGTTCGCATAAACTTGATTGTTCATATGCTTCTTTCCTTTGGGTTTATTTGAAAATCATTATATTTCCATTTTAGTTAATTGTACGATGCATGTATATATAAATTGTTTATTATCAAAAGTTGTGGATGACATTTGTTAAAACGTATGCTATATAGGTCGATTGAAGCGGCTCATCGGGTGCCCCCAGGAAGCTTTGCTCTGTGCGAAAGCGTAGCGACAGCGGCAAATGTTTTCTGTAGCGAAAGCAAAGCGTCAGCTACAATTGTTTTATCTGTGCGAAAGCGAAGTGCTAACGTAGCGTCAGCAACAAAGCTCACAAGTCGGAACGGAAATCAACCACACGTTTTGGTGATGGTCCAAAATATCGCAAAAAAGATCAAAAATCGTGAATTTTTATTCGGTATGATTATTAATGAAGGGGGAGGTGAAATACAGTTGAAATATGAATGGGTTATTCAAAAAACAATAGAATGGATTGAATCTCATTTACATGAGCAAATATCCGCTAATGACATTGACGAGGTTACAGGATTTTCAAAGTATCATTTTCACAGGATTTTTCAATCTTCTGTTGGTATGTCTGTCTCAGAATATATTCGAATGAGGAGACTTGCAAATGCGGCAAGTACACTTCTACATACTGAGGAAAGAATTATTGATATCGCATTCTATTATCAATTTGAGTCACAAGAAACCTTTACACGTGCATTCAAAAAATTGTACTGTTTGCCACCAGGGCAATACAGAAAAGTAATGAAAACTATGAGAAGAAATAAGGAGGAATTAATAATGGAAGAGAAAATTAAAGGCTGGTTTATTAGTGGTAGTCACCCTTATAATTACGAAATAGGAATAGATCAGAAAAATGTACATCAAGGAAAAGCATCGGGATATTTAAAATCAAAAACTGTTCACGCTCCAGATGAATTTGCAACAATGATGCAACAATTCAAGGCTGATGAATTTAGAGGTATGAGAATTAAACTCTCTGGCTTTATTAAAACTAATAATGTAAAACAATTCACTGGACTGTGGATGCGAGTTGATAGTGCATCGGAGGATATGCTGCAATTCGATAATATGAGTGATAGGCCAATCTTAGGTACAAATAGTTGGAATCAATATTCTATCGTTCTTGATGTACCAGCAAACAGTGCAATAATATCGTTCGGTATTTTACTAACAGGAAAAGGGGAAGTTTGGCTGGATGGACTTAGTATTGAAGTAGTTGATAACGATACCCCTACAACCCATATTACTTTTGAGAACCATCTTTTAGAAGGGCCGACAAATTTATCTTTTGAAGAATAAAATTTTGAGAATAATTCTTGTTAACCTAAAATATAATCGGGATACACATGAAAAATACAAAATGAGTCACATCTAACTAGGTGTGGCTTTTTCTTATGCATCTAATAGCTAAGAGTGGATGAAACGGAGCTATTCAATTGTCATCAACTTTACATAACTAAAGAGGTGGTACTATGCAAATAACAGATGGTTCATGGACATTTGATACAGAAGTGATCGATGAGGCCGCAAAAAAAATGGAAAGAGATGAGCAGGAGCGAGAAATGTTAAATGCTTTTGCTCGCTATGCTTATCGTCGCTACAAACAGATTAGAAATACGGTAAACCCTCGGAAGTGTAAATATATGTTGGTCGATCAAGTACATGAACAATTAAAATCACCAGCAAAATTACAAAAAGTTAGTAAACTATTTAATATGACAGATGAAGAGGTGCAGTACATTGTAGAGTTTGTAAAAAAGTATTTGAAGTATGTAAAATAAACAAAAAGCTCCCGGTTAAAATTCAACCGGGAGTACCATTTTAAATTTTCGAAGCCAATGCATCATCACTCTGGATATTAAACTTTTTGGCTCTGGCGGATTGTTTTATGAGTTTCTTCCTTAAATAATTTTAAAAAATTCATTGCGTGCTTTGCTAAATAGCGATCCTTTGGCCAAATAATGTTCGCTTTGGATTGGATATTACAATTAGCAAATTTAATGATTTTAATACCTTTAATTGAAAATTTATCGAGACTCGTTTTCGGTAAAATAGT
Source organism: Lysinibacillus sp. fls2-241-R2A-57 (assembly GCF_030209535.1). Classification (NCBI taxonomy): domain Bacteria; kingdom Bacillati; phylum Bacillota; class Bacilli; order Caryophanales; family Bacillaceae; genus Lysinibacillus; species Lysinibacillus sp. fls2-241-R2A-57. Next base: position 20,567 of record NZ_JARVRU010000097.1, on the reverse strand, counting down.
TATCCCCAATCCTTCACTTATTAAGGAAATAACCATCGCTATATCAATGCACTCACAAATAATATTAGGTTCAAAACCGTGACTTTTAAATTCATCGATTATAATGCGAAACGTACTACAACTACGATGACGATAAAAAGAAAGAAACGGTAAATCTTTTAAGTCTTCCATTTGAATGGGGTTCGGTAAATTCCATTGTGCGGGTGTGGCAAGTACAAATTCCTTTAATTCTAGCCCGATCGAAGAGAAATTTTCATCTTCAATTGGTTGTTGCAGAATAGCTAAATCAATTTCTTTACTTAAAAGACTTTTCGTTAAGAAAAATGTATCTCCTTCAATAATTTTGAAGTTTAATTTAGGGTATCTCTCACGCATCAACCTAATTTTTTCAGGTAAGTAAGCTAAGCAAGTTTGATCTGCGCCAATTGATAATACCCCCTTTAACCCTTCTCCAACTTCTTTTATTTCCGAAATCGTATCTTCGAAATTAGCTAATAATGTTTTGCCTTTTTCATATAAAATCTTTCCTGGTTCAGTAAGCTCTAATGTTCTACCATTCCGATCTAATAGTTTGCAGTTTAATTCTTCCTCCATAACTTTCAATTGATTGCTAAGTGGTGGTTGTGCCATATGGAGTTTTTTTGCAGCTTTCGTAATTTGTTTTTCTTCAACGATTGTAATGAAGTAATTTAATTGTCTTAAATCCATCCTTTTTCACCCCTATACTTAAAATCCGCTTGTTTATGCAATTAGTATACTTATTCTGTATAATAACACTTTTTCGAGTACTTTCGTTAAATTTGTAAGATATTTCTGATTTTTTAAATAAATAATTTTAAGAAACCTAGTAATAGCAAGGGTTTTGTAGATTGTTAAATTACATATTTTTCATGGAATATATATAACAATTAAAATACGGATATACCAAAAATGTATATATAACAATTTATAATATATATTTTTAGTATTTATCATTTATTAATATACATGCTATTCTTTTGATTAACTAAAATCACGAATATCTACTTTAGGTATCGTTTAGTCTGTAATTATCTGTTTTTATCTTAATTGTTTGGTTGTTTTTGAAACGTTTTTAATCCAAGGGGCTATACATACCGTCATTTTAAAAGGGGATGCGGTTTTTATAGGTATAAAATTAATGAAGGGGTGTAGTGTTTTATGAAAAAGACTGTATTATCTCTTTTCCTATTAATGGGTGCATTATTGATGGTGGCCTGTAGTTCATCATCTGATTCGGGGAAAGGTGATGCATCATCCGCAAGTTCAGGTACAGAAACATCATCTGATTCAATCAAAATGGCTGGAATCTTTTCAGCGTCTGGTGGGGCGGCCGCTCTAGGTGAATCGGAGATGCAAACGCTTAAAATGTTAGTCGATCAAAAAAATGCGGATGGAGGCATTAACGGTCGGAAAATCGACTTAGTAACATACGATGATAAATCTGACCAAAATGAAGCAATTCTTGCGATGAAAAAAGCGTTAACACAAGACAAGGTTTCGATCGTTATCGGAGGGACAACAAGTGGTAACTCATTAGCGATGTTACCTTTGGCAGAGCAAAATCAGGTGCCTTACATTTCAGTTGCTGCCAGTAAACAAATTTATATGACTGAAGATGGACAAGCGCGAAAATGGGTATTCAAAATGCCGCAAGACGATCAACAAGCGGTGGAGCGGATTTTACAATATTTAAAAGATAATAACTTAACGAAAGTTGCCTGGTTAAACGTTGCGAATTCTTATGGAACTGGTGGTCATGAAGAATTTGTTAAACATGCGGCAGATTACGGTGTGGAATCAGTTATTGAAGATGAATTCGAAGCGACAGTTAAAGATGCAAAACCACTGTTAACTCGTGTGAAAAAAGAAAATCCAGATGCCATTATTGTTTGGGGAACAGTGCAAGAGTCAGCTGTAGTGATTAAAAATATTCGTGAACTAGCGCTAGATATACCAGTTCTTGCAAGTCACGGAGTTGCAACGGACCAATTTATCGAAGTTGCAGGAGATGCTGCGAACGATGTGGTTTTGCCAACTGGGAAATTATTAGTGGCTGATAAATTAGAAGATTCAAATCCACAAAAAGAATTATTAAAAGCGTATAACGAAGCTTTCACAGCAAAATACAATAAACCAGCGAGTACATTCGGTGCATATGCAGCAGATGCTTTCGCGATTGCGACAAAAGCCATTGAAGCAAAAGGTAGTGATAGCGCTGCACTCCGTGATTACATTGAACAAGAGCTAGGTGAATATGTAGGTCTTACAGGTGTATTTAACATTACTGCAGATAATCATATGGGACTGAGCCCAGATAGTTTTGCGATGGTACGAATTGTTGACGGTAAGTGGACTTTAGAAGACAAGTAAGAATAACAGATCAGGCGTGTTTATTAGGGAAAATAGGTTTATTTTTTAGAGACAAAAGGATTTTTTTGTTTTTATTTTTCTAATATATCCCTATTTTTACTGATTATAGAGGAAATCAGAGTCTTCAAATTAATTAGAAGAGATAAAAATGGTTAATCAACACACCTATAAAAATAATACAAATCCAATGAACAGTGGTGTCTCTCCATCACTGTTCATTCATTATCAGCTTAGTAACCTCGAAATGAAATGGAGTGAATGACATTATGGAAACATTTTCTCAAATATTGCAATTATTATTTTCTGGTTTAACAATAGGAGCCATTTACGCATTGATTGCGGTTGGATTCGTCATTATTTATAACGTGACAGGCATACTTAACTTTGCACAAGGTGAATTTGCTATGTTTGGTGCTTTAATTAGTATTTCACTTGTAAAGGCAAATCTTCCATTATGGTTAGCCGTTATATTAAGTATCGTCATTGTGGCGGCAATTGGTGCTGTATTTGAACGAACAGCCATTCACACAGCTCGTAAATCATCCATGACAACATTAATTATCATAACAATTGGCGTATCGATTGCCTTTCGAGGGATTGCGATTTTAATTTGGGGAACACAAGCCCAAACATTACCGCCGTTTACGGATAATACACCGATTGAATTTTTAGAAGCCGTATTACTTCCGCAAAATCTATGGGCGATTGGCCTTTCGATCGTTATTTTAATCGTTATGCTGTACTTCTTTAACTATACGTTTACAGGGAAGTCATTAACAGCTTGTGTTGTAAATCCATTTGCTGCACGTTTAATGGGAATCAATCCAAATAAAATGTCCTTGCTTGCTGTTGTTGTAAGTGCTGGGTTAGGGGCTCTAGCAGGTACCGTTATCGCACCTATTTCCGGTGCATCCTACGATATGGGGATGATGCTTGGTATAAAAGCGTTTGTAGCAGCAGTTGTTGGTGGTTTAACAAATGCCCCAGCGGCCATTGCGGGGGCTTTTCTAATTGGAATTATCGAAGCATTTACAGAGGGATTATGGTCTTCAGGTTTAAAAGATGTAGTGAGCTTCTCTTTATTGCTGTTAATTTTATTTATAAAACCAGAAGGCCTATTTGCTAAAGCTTCTGGGAAACGTGTGTAAGGAGGTTGCAACGATGACTAAAAAAAGCTTAAAGCTGATCTACAATAACAGCTTAGTTGGACCAGGTATTTTTTTCGCACTACTATTTTGTCTTCCGCTAGTTGGATCTAATTATACACTCGCTATTTTTACGATGATTGGGTTTTATGCATTAGTATGTATAGGTTTAACGATGCTAACAGGCTACGCTGGACAAATTTCATTAGGACATGCAGCTTTTTATGGAATTGGTGCCTACACATCTGCTTATATGACAGCTACATTAGGTTTATCTCCATGGTTAGCGATCTTAGTAGGTGCACTTATTTCTGCACTTGTTGCTTTATTAATCGGCATTCCTACATTTAAGTTAAAAGGTTATTATTTAGCGTTAGCAACATTAGGGTTTGGCATTATTGTGTATACAGCATTTAAAGAATTATCATCGATTACAGGAGGCTCGAATGGCTTCTTCGGTATACCGAGTATCAGTTTATTTGGCTTTGAATTCATGACAGATCAAAGCTACTTCTATCTTATTTGGTTTTTTGTTTTTATGGCTCTTATTTTCTCGCGGAATATTATTCACTCAAGAATTGGGCGTGGCTTACGTTCGATTGAGGGTAGTGAGATTGCAGCGGATGCTGTTGGTGTAAATTTAATGAAATATAAACTACAAATCTTTGTTACAAGTGCTATTTTCACATCCATTTCCGGCTCGCTATTAGCACACTATGTAACATTTATTAATCCGGATTTATTTACAGCGAATACGTCCATTTATTTTTTAATAATGGTTATTATCGGTGGCTCCAATAGTATTTGGGGTGCCATCGTCGGTTCAGCTACGTATGTTCTGCTTGGTGAACTATTAAAACATTATGTGCCAATCATCTTACCTAACGTTGGAGGGGAATTTGAAATTGTCTTCTTCGGTGTATTGCTAGTGCTAACATTAATTTATATGCCGAATGGATTAGTCCCTCAATTTATAAAAATCGCTGGAAAACGTCACAAGAAAGAACGCTCTGCACCAATCGCGTTCTCCATCGATACACGAGCTACTGGAGGTAAAACAAATGACTAACAAAGAGCTGATCTTAAGTGTAGAAAACTTAACGAAAGTGTTCGGCGGGGTAGTTGCTGTAGACAATGTTTCCTTCGCAATTAATAAAGGTGAAATATTCGCTGTGATCGGTCCTAACGGTGCAGGTAAAACAACACTTTTCAATATGATAACGGGGGTATTGCCAAGTTCATCAGGGAATGTCTACTTCCAAGGCAAGCGGCTAACACGAAAAAAGCCTTATCAAATTGCACAGGCAGGTATAACAAGAACATTTCAGAACTTAGAAGTATTCGATAATATGACGGTTGTCGAGAATGTAATGACCGGTGCACATATTACGATGAAAACAAATATTTTAACGGCTGGACTACGTTTACCGACTGTCGTTAAAGAAGAGGTACGGACAATGGAAAGAGCGCTGCAATGTTTAAAGGATGTAGGAATTGCCGATTTTGCCTATGAAATGTCCGATAAATTACCTTATGGCAGTCAGCGACTTCTGGAAATTGCGCGTGCAGCCATTTCCAAACCTCAACTCATTTTACTAGATGAACCAATGGCGGGTTTAAACGCTGAGGAATCAAGACAATTAGTCGAAGTCATTTTAAAAATGCGCGCAGAGGGAATGACTTTTTTATTCGTCGAACATGATATGGAAACGGTTATGTCTATTTCAGATCGCTTAGTTGTTGTTGATAACGGGGTCAAGATTGGAGAAGGTACACCGGAAGAGATTTACAAAAATCCAAAGGTTGTGGCGGCATACTTGGGCGATGATGAAGCGGAAGAAGGTGTGGCATATGCTTAAAATCGAAAATTTACATACCTATCATGGGCATTTACACGTTCTTGAAGGTATTGATTTCGAACTATTAGAAGGGGAGTTACTATCAATTGTCGGATCAAATGGTGCTGGGAAAAGCACGCTCCTCGGTACATTAGCAGGTGTCTATTCAGCGAGTGAAGGAAAAATTGAATACAAAGGATTAGATATTACGAAAGATGGTGTACAAAAGACAGTTGCCAATGGGATTTGTTTAGTGCCGGAGCGAAGACAAATTTTTTCTTCATTATCGGTTAAGGACAATCTGATGCTCGGTGCTTATCATCGCTATAGTAGAGATAAGAAAACGGTGCACCGAGACTATGAGGACATTGTGGAATTATTTCCGCGCTTAAAGCAAATGCTTAGTCGTCCAGGTGGTTTACTTTCAGGGGGCGAACAGCAAATGGTGGCGATAGGACGAGGTTTAATGGCCAATCCGAAAGTTTTGATGCTTGATGAACCATCATTAGGACTTGCTCCTTTAATTGTCAAAGACATTATGACTATTTTACGTAAATTATGCGATGAACGAGGTGTCACGATCATTTTGGTCGAGCAGAACGTCAAAGCTGCATTGAAGGTGGCTGACCGTGCCTGCGTTTTAGCGCATGGTAAGATGGCCATTTCAGGTACTGCACAAGAGTTGTTGAATGATCCGAAAATCCAAGAAGCATACTTCGGTAAAGCACAGACAAAACCGAAAGATGGAATCCACGTATAAAATAGCTTCGTCAAAGATTCCTCCTAGTTACAAGAAGTGTATCCTGTAACTAGTGAGGGATTTTCGCGTGTCAAAAAAAGATGTGAGAAACCTATTTAAAGCTTAAAAGGCCTCTCACATCTTGTATTATTGGATGAAATTATCATTTTTACGATAAACCATTGCTTCCATTGTTGCACATAATTCATCGCTGCTCCAAACATGAATACGATACCAGGCTAAACGACGAGTTTTTTTAACTTCTTCTGCGACAGCTGTTAGTGGATGTTCTGCCAAGCCTGCGTTCATGTAATGTATGGTATTCGTTACGCCGACAGCGGTTTTACCGTAAGAATTACTAGCTGCTGCAAAAGCGTAGTCAGCTAATGAAAAAATGATCCCTCCATGTACAGTACCGTGTGTGTTTAAGATATGGGATGTTGGAGAAAGTGTGACTTTTGCAAAGCCTGCTTTTAATTCAACTAATTCCATTCCTAAGTAATTTGCGTATGGCTCCTTTTTTAAAGCTTCAAAAATATCGTCATAATATTTTTCGTGTTGTTGAGCTTCTGTTAACGTCATCGTAAACTCCCCTTTGCTTTTAAAAAAATTTAGTTTTCCATTCGTCTGTTTGTAATTTACGTTATAAATTGTTCATACAAAAATAAAACGAATGAGTAAAAAGTGAAATATAAAACAAATTTAACATTGATCATTTGGAAAGTAAATGTAATAACTTAGTTTTGTTGAATTATTTTGAATTTTCGATTGTTTTTTGTGATTATAGTTGATTTAACAGGGTTTTTATAAAATACCATTTGTAATTCGATGTAAATGTTAACTAAGATAAAACATTCGAAAGCGATTTAATTAACAACTATAAATAGAAAAAATAAAATATATTGACAATTCGGATAAATAAGTTTATCGTAAAATTAATTACGGAATACAAACTCTCGTAATTTATTTGTTACATCATTTGATTTCGTTGTGACGAATTGTAATAGCATAAGGGGGGGCTAGGAAAATGTATCATCTAGAAATAGAAACAGCTTCAAGGGGAGAAATGGAAAGGATTCAACTAGAGCGTTTAAAAGCAACAGTTGAAAATGTCTATCACAACACACCATTCTATAAGGAGCAATTTGATCAGCTTGGGGTTAAGCCAGCTGATATTCAAAGTTTAGAAGATATTCGCAAATTGCCATTTACGAAAAAAATAAATTTACGTGAGCAATATCCATTTAAGCTTTTTGCCGTACCGATGGATGATGTAGTGCGCATTCATGGTTCTTCGGGAACTAGTGGAAAACCAACAATTGTCGGTTATACAAAAAATGATATCGATATGTGGTCGGGACTGTTAGCTCGAGCTATTGTTACCGCAGGGGGACGCAAATCAGATATTTTTCATAATGCATATGGATACGGTCTATTTACTGGAGGGATAGGTTTACACTACGGAGCTGAAACATTAGGAGCGGCCGTTGTGCCAGTCTCGGGAGGAAATACAGAACGTCAAATTACATTAATTGAAGATTTTAAACCACGGGGCATCGCAGGTACACCTTCTTATATTCTAAACATCGCTGAAAAGATGGAGGAAATGGGCATTGATCCAGCGACGAACGGGATTGAATATGGAATTTTTGGTGCAGAGCCTTGGTCCGAGGAAATGCGTCGTGCCATTGAGGATAAATTGAAAATTCGTGCCATGGATATTTACGGTTTAAGTGAAGTGATGGGTCCTGGTGTTTCAATTGAATGCTATGAAGCACAAGATGGTTTACATATTGCAGAAGACCATTTCTTCGTTGAAATTATCGATCCGGATACGTTAGAACCTGTAGCTGATGGGGAAGATGGAGAATTGGTTATCACAAGTTTAACGAAGGAAGCGTTACCAATTATTCGTTATCGTACGGGTGATATTACATCCATTACACGTGAAAAATGTAAATGTGGACGTACAACAATGCGAATGGCACGTGTGAAGGGGCGAACAGATGACATGTTAATTATTCGTGGTGTCAATGTCTTCCCATCTGAAATCGAGCGTGAGTTGTTACAAATTGAAGGTTTGGCACCACATTATCAAATTCATTTGTTGAAAAAGGGCAATATGGATGCGATTGAACTACATGTTGAGTTAACGCCAAGATTATGTGAAAAAGTAGGAGGCGACCTAAGTCATCCGCTTATTCAATTACTGACAAAGGAAATCAAGCACGATTTGAAAAATGCCTGCTTAATTTCCGTTAGTCTGGTCATTGAAAATATTGGTTCTATTCCTCGCTCTGAAGGAAAAGCCATTCGTGTCATTGATAGAAGAAAGGAACAAAAGGAGGTTCTTCAATGATTGATGCTGAGCAAATAAAAGATGTGACAATTATTGGCGGAGGGCCAGTTGGTATGTTTGCCGCCTTCTATGGTGGTATGCGAGGCATGAGCGTCAAAATTATCGAAAGCCTTCCTCAATTGGGTGGCCAACTTGCTGCACTTTATCCAGAAAAATATATTTATGATATTGCAGGTTTTCCGAAAATTCGCGCACAAGATCTCATCTTTAATTTAAAAGAACAAATGAATACGTTTCCAGTGGATGTTTGTACGAATGAATCTGTACAAACAATCGAAAAAGATGAAAACGGTATTTTCAAGCTTGAATCGACTACGGGTACTCATTATTCACGTACAATACTGATCACTGCCGGAAACGGTGCGTTTAAAGTTCGTACGCTTGACTTTGATGGGGAAGAAAAGTATGCGCAACGTAATTTACATTACTTCATTAATGACCTTAATGCTTTTAAAGATCGGAACGTGATGGTTTTTGGTGGCGGTGATTCAGCAGTCGATTGGGCAATGATGCTAGAACCAATTGCTAAAAAGGTCTCTATTGTCCATAGACGTGATAAATTCCGTGCACATGAACATAGTGTAGAAAACTTAATGCAATCATCTGTTGAGGTGATCACTCCATATATTCCTGAAGAACTTATAGGGGAAGAGCGTATTACACATGTTAAATTAAAGCATGCAAAAGACGACACACAGCAACCAATCTATGGAGTCGATGATATTATCGTAAACTTTGGTTTTGTTTCTTCTTTAGGTGCCATTAAAGATTGGGGCTTAGACATTAACAAAAACTCCATCGTCGTTAATTCACGTATGGAAACGAACATTCCAGGTATTTATGCGGCTGGAGACATTTGCACATATGATGGGAAAGTAAAGTTAATTGTTAGTGGTTTCGGAGAAGCACCTACTGCTATTAGTAACGCGAAAGTATATATTGACCCAACATCTAAAGTGCAACCGTTGCATAGTACGAGTGTAATGGAGGAAAAAAAGAAACAACTTACTTAATGCTATAGGTTTGGGAAAGGAATGAGTATATGGTGAAATTCACTAGAGTAGATCAAGATACATGTATTGCTTGTGGCGCATGTGGCGCATCGGCTCCGGATATTTTTGACTATAATGACGAAGGAATCGCGTATGTTATTTTAGACAATAACCAAGGTTGTAAAGAAGTTCCGATAGATTTATATGATGATTTAGAGGATGCAATGGAAGGCTGTCCAACGGAATCAATTAAAGTAGCAATCAATACTAAGGTCTTGTTGGAAGTGTGATTTTTTTTGTTCTTCAACATAACATAATAATAACGAATATCGAAATTCGGTTATATAAGGAGGTTTTTACTATGAGTGTCGTATCACAAGTATCTGAACAAGAATTACAGGCGCAATTTGAGGCGCGGATTGCCGCTGGAGAGAAGATTGAAGTAGATGATTGGATGCCGGAAGAATACCGCTTGGCACTAATCAAATTAATTTCAATGCATGGTATTAGTGAAATAATGGGGGCTCTTCCTGAGAAAGAATGGGTTCCGAAAGCGCCGACTTTATATCGAAAGCTAGGGATTATGGCGAAGGTTCAAGATGAGATGGGGCATGGTCAATTATTATTACGTGTAGCAGAGGATTTGCTTAAACCATATGGGAAAGATCGCGGCGATATAATGATTGATTTATTCGAAGGACGTCTTAAGTTCCACAACGTATTCCATATGGAAACAAAATCATGGGGGGATGCAGGTTTAATTGGCTGGCTTGTAGACGGTTCAGCCATTATTTCACAAACCAACATGTTAGGTTCCTCTTACGGACCTTATGCGCGTGCCCTTCAACGTATTTGTGCAGAAGAAGTATTCCATGCACAACACGGTGAAGCCATTATTATGGCATTGGCAGAAGGTACACCAGAACAGCGTGCACTTGTACAAGATGCGGTAAATCGTTGGTGGGAATCACTATTATTTTTCTTTGGCCCAGCATCAAAAGACACAACAGGTACTAGTAAACAAGATCTCACTATTAAATATAAAATTCGTGTCTTAACGAATGAGGAGCTACGCCAAAGTTTCTTAACAAAATATGTACCTCGTATTCAATCGATCGGTTTAACTGTGCCAGACCCAACTTTGCACTTTGATGAAGCGCAAAATAAATGGATTTACCAAGAACCTAACTGGGAATATTTCAAAAAAATCCAGCGCAACGAAGGTCCATGTTCACAAGAACGCTTAGCGCTTCGTCGTTCATCTTACGAAAACAACGCTTGGGTACGGGAAGCATTAACGGCTCTAGTAAATTAACTCTTTAGAGAGAGGAGGATCACCCTTGGAAAAGCAATCTTTCTATCAAGAATTTGAAGTATTTAGTAAACGAACAGCAACAGCAAATTTTCAACATCAGTTTAGCCTTTTAGCGCCGAATGGAGAAATGGCGCTCGTTATGGCACAGGAAAACTTTATGCGTCGGGAGCCAGTAGTAGACATTTGGGTCGTCAATCGCAAACATTTACACGGTCTAACTCAAGACAGTAAACAAGCGCTGCAACGCCTAGACAATAAAGATTACCGTACAACAAAAGGCTATGGCTATTTAAAGAAAAAATGGCGCCACTATGAACAGGTTATGTTGGATGAAAAAGAAATCCTATCTTGGGCAGGAGGAGGGGAGAAAAATGAATAACGAAGGAACACCTGACTATAAAAAAGCGGTCATTACGCTTCTTTATCAATTAGCGGATGATGATTACTTATTTTCATATCGTGGCTCCGAGTGGCTTGGGCTGGCGCCACATATTGAGGAAGACGTAGCATTCTCTTCCATTACACAAGATACGATGGGGCATGCGAAATTATATTACACACTATTAGAGGAGCTTGGCGAAGGCACTTCAGACGCATTATCGCAGCTTCGCCCTAAAGAGGAACGTTGTAATAGTCTGCTTGTTGAACGCCCGAATGGGGAAGGTTACTACAAGGAAGCACCGAATTACGACTGGGGCTACGCAATTGCACGCAATTTTGTCTATACAACGGCGAAAAAAGCGAAGATAGATGCACTAAAGGCAAGTAGCTATGCCCCAATCCGAGAAGTGGCTATGAAAATTAGTACGGAGCTTTATTATCATCAAATGCATTGGACAACATGGTTTACGCAATTATGTACAGCAACAGAGGAATCACGTTCACGCATGATAGCAGCATTACAGGAAGTAATGAAAGATGCTGGTGATTTATTATCATTTGGCCAATCAGTTACGGACATAACAGCATGTGAATTAATTGAGTCAGAAGCGGCCATAAAAGAACGTTGGTTGGCTATTGTAACACCAACTTTTGAAGCGGTAGAAATCCCTATTCCTGAACTCCCAGCACCGATTATTAATGGTCGCAACGGTCAACATACAGACGATTTAACATCGGCAATCGAAACGATGTCAGAGGTGTATCGTTCTGATTTGGCGGCAAGCTGGTAAGGAGGGTAACGATGACAACTACTGATCTGCACGAAGCGCACATCTATGAGGTGTTGGGTACAGTGAAAGATCCAGAAATTGATACGGTGAGTATTATTGACCTTGGCATGGTTGAACGTGTGCATGTGGATGATGGACATATCCGTATTGAAGTACTACCAACATTTTCAGGATGTCCTGCACTGACAATTATTCAACAAAATATTAAAAAAGCAGTTGAACAACTAGAAGCCGTTCGTGAGGTAAGTGTTGTGTTTATAAATAATCCTACCTGGACTTCAGATCGTGTAACAGCGAAGGGGCGAGAAGGACTAAAGCAATTTGGTATTGCACCACCACCTCGTTTTTTACAAGAAGATGGCTCTTGGCATGTCGATTGCCCGTATTGTGGCTCTACGTATGTCACGCTTGAAAATATTTTTGGTCCAACAGCGTGCCGCAGTATTTTATATTGCAAAAGCTGTAAAAATCCATTTGAGGCAATGAAACTAATTTCTACTTCGATGTAGACAAAGGAGCGTATTTTACTATGGCAAAATTAATCGCGTTATATAAACACCCTGTTGATAAAGCAGCATTTGATGAGCATTACGAAAAGGTTCATACTCCGATTACTGCGAAAATCCCAGGCTTACGTGAAATGAAAGTGACAAAATTTAATTCAACTCCAATGGGCACAGAAACGCCATACTACTTAATGTGTGAAATGACCTATGATAGCGCAGAAGATTTAAAACATGGGCTACGTTCACCAGAAGGGAAAGCATCTGGTAAAGATTTAATGAGCTTTGCAAGCGATATCGTCACATTAATCATCGGTGAAGATGCGTAATGACAGCATTCACCTTTATTGAAATAACGATGGACAGTGGGATCGGGTATATCTACTTAAACCGCCCTCGCCAATACAATTCATTAAATCGTGCAATGGTACGTGAAATTGTGCAGGCGATGGAAATGTTTGATCGTGACGAACACGTACAGGTCATCGTTTTAGCTGGAAATGGAAAAGCATTCTCATCCGGTGCAGATATTGATGAAATGGCGGCAGACAATACAATCCGTTTAGAGCTATTAAATCAATTCGCTGATTGGGATCGTATTGGGCAAATTAAAAAGCCAATTATCGGTAGCGTTAAAGGGTTCGTATTCGGAGGTGGCTTTGAATTAGCCCTGTGCTGTGATGTATTAATTGCTGCAGAGGGTACAGAGTTTAGTTTCCCTGAAATAAACCTTGGTGTAATGCCTGGTGCAGGTGGTACACAGCGCTTAACAAAACTAGTAGGGCGAACAAAAGCATTAGAGTGGATTTGGAGTGCGGCTCGAATTACTGCCGATGAAGCGCTCGCATATGGCATCATCAACAAAATTGTACAGCCAGAAATATTAATAGAAGAAACACATAAAACAGCGATGATGCTCGCGCAAAAACCTGCCCTCGCTTTACGACTCATAAAGGAAGCGGTCAACAAAGCTGTAGACTACTCGCTCTATGAAGGGATGCAATTTGAACGGAAAAATTTCTATGTATTATTCTCTTCGGAAGATCAAAAAGAAGGCATGCAAGCATTCGTTGAAAAACGTCAACCGAACTTTAAGGGGAGATAGTTATGTTTGAAACTATTCAATACGAACTAAAAGAATCTGTAGCTTATATTTCATTAAATCGTCCCGACACATTAAATGCTTTCACGGCACAGATGAATCACGAAATTCGTACGGCCGTCAAACAGGCTTCTATAGATGATGCGGTACGTTGTATTGTACTACGCGGTGAAGGACGTGCATTTTGTTCGGGTCAGGATCTTTCAGTAATTGATGAAGATACTAAACTTGGTGATATTTTAACAGATTATTATGGTCCGATGGTACAACAACTTCATAGCTGTGAAAAACCGATTATCGCAGCTGTGCATGGTGCAGCGGCAGGGGCAGGCTTTAGTTTAGCCCTTGCTGCCGACTTTCGAGTGATGGCGGAAAAGTCCTTTTTTATGAACGCCTTCATCCATGTAGGGTTAATTCCAGATTCGGGGAATTTATACTACTTAAAACGATTAGTTGGTGACGCTAAAGCGCTTGAAATTTCTGTACTCGGTCAACGGATTAAACCAGATGAAGCCAAACAATTAGGGTTAACAACAGCTGTCTATAGCAATGAAACATTTGAAGAGGATGTGCATGCATTCGCACAACAGATTGTCCAGTTACCGACTAAAGCAATAGCTCTTATTAAACGTAATATCAAGGCAGCGGAACACTTAAAGTTCGAGGACTTCCTTGCATACGAAGCGCAAAGTCAAAGTATTGCTGGAGCGACAGACGATCACCAAGAAGGTATGAAAGCATTTGCAGAAAAAAGACAACCACAATTTAGCGGACAATAAAAAAGGAGTGAATAATAATGGCACAACAAGTACAAGAGCAAGTTTCAGTAAAACGTGATTTTTATCATTTAATTATTAATGGTGAAAAAGTGGAGAGTGGTAATGGTGGGACATTCCAAACAATTAATCCTGCGACGGGTGAAGTCGTAGCGACTGTCGCAAAAGCTTCACAGGAAGATGCAGAACGTGCGGTGCAAGCAGCTCGCGAAGCATTTGATTTCGGAAAATGGAAGCAATACCCTGTCAATCGTCGTGCACAAGTACTCCATAAAATTGCTGCTATTATGCGTTCTCGCTTTAATGAAATTGTAGAGCTAGAAATGCTTGATACAGGAAAATCACTTGGCACAGCACATGGTCAAGTAAATCAAGCGATAGAAGATTTCGAATTTTATGCAGGTGCGATTGTTGGTCATCGCGGAGCAGTAAATAATATGCCAGGTCAATTCCATAATTACACGGAAAAAGAGCCAGTTGGAGTATGTGCACAAATTGTCCCTTGGAATTACCCACTGATGATGGCTGCTTGGAAGATTGCTCCAGCTATAGCCGTTGGATGCTCTGTTATTGTGAAACCAGCTTCTTTAACCCCTTTAACAGCGATCGTGTTAGGTGAAATTTGCTTAGAAGCAGGTGTACCGGCAGGGGTTGTCAACATCATTCCTGGTTCAGGGAAGGATGTAGGGAATTACTTAGTTGAACATCAGCAAGTCGATAAAGTAGCTTTCACAGGTTCAACACCAGTCGGCAAAGGAATAATGGAAAAAGCTTCTCAAACATTAAAACGCGTTACATTAGAGCTAGGTGGGAAATCACCAAATCTAGTATTCGAAGATGCAGATATCGATGCGGCAGTAGATGGCTCACTATACGGCATTTTCTATAACTCAGGGCAATCCTGTGAAGCACGTTCACGCTTATACGTACACAAAGACATTTACGATGAGTTTTTAGAGAAATTTGTCGCGAAAGCAAAAGCCATTAAACTAGGTGATCCATTCGATAAAGGGACTCATATGGGGGCAATTATCGACCAAGACCAATTAGATACGATCGATGGCTATGTGAAATCTGCCATTGAAGAGGGTGCAACTATTTTAACAGGTGGCAAAGTGGCAGCTGTAGAGGGCTTTGAAAATGGATTCTGGTATGAGCCAACTATTATTGCTGACGTAAATCAATCCATGAAAGTTGTGCGTGAAGAAATATTTGGTCCAGTAGTGATTGTGATGCCATTTAGCGATGAAAAAGAAGCTATTCGACTGGCGAATGATTCAGAGTTTGGTTTAGGCTCAGCGGTTTGGTCAAAAGACGGTGCGCGTGCTACTCGTGTAGCCAATCAAATTCAAGCCGGAATCGTTATGGTCAATTGTCCATTCTCTGCAATGCCAGGTACTCCATTTGGTGGGTATAAGCAATCTGGTTTCGGACGTGAACTATGCATCGAAACGTTAGACTTATATACAGAAACAAAAAGTATCATTTCATATTATGGTAGCCGCCCACTAAATCCACTAGGCGTCTAACGACAACAAAAACCATATGCGATGAGATCAACGCTCTTCGTATATGGTTTTCACAATAAGGAGGTTGCTTAAATTGAAAAAAGTTATTGTCATCGGATCAGGGGTTATGGGACGTGGAATTGCCTACGTATGTGCAGTCAGTGGCTTTGAAACAGCTATTATAGATATTAATGAACAGGCGTTACAAAATGCTCAAAATGAAATTATCTCCATTTTCGAAAAATCTGTTGTACGCGGAAAATTAACGGCGCAACAAGTACATGAAGCAATGTTACGTCTAACTTACGTGACAGACTTAGCGACTGTCGCCAATAAAACAGACTTAATCATTGAAGCGGTACCCGAAAAAAGGGACATAAAACGAGCCGTCTTTGAGCAGATGGAACAGTTTGCATCCCCTCACTGTTTATTTGCAACAAATACTTCAACAATGAGCCCAACAGAAATTGCTTCCTATGCAAAACGACCTGAACAAACAATCGCGATGCACTTCTTTAATCCCGTCCATAAAATGGAGCTTGTTGAGATTATTAGAGGCTTGGAAACAAGTGATGAGACAGTTCAAACCATTTGCGAAATTGCTAAACAAATGGGCAAACAAACGGTTGTCATTAATGAGTTTCCGGGTTTTATTACAAGTCGTATTAGTGCGCTCGTCGGTAATGAAGCCTTTTACATGTTACAAGAGGGCTTAGGTAGACCAGAAGACATCGATAAAGCTATTAAACTCGGCTTGAATTATCCTATGGGACCATTCGAATTGGTCGATTTAGTCGGTCTTGATGCACGTCTAAATAATTTACGATATTTACATGAAAAACTCGGTGAAAAATACCGCCCAGCACCACTGCTCGAACAATATGTACAAGCTGGACGTTTAGGGCGAAAGAGTGGGAAAGGTGTTTATGACTATAATGAGCAAAAAGAGGTGGTAAAAAATGACTGATGTCGTTATTGTAGATGCTGTACGTACACCGATTGGACGTTATAAAGGTGCATTAAAAACTGTTCGCCCGGATGATTTAGCTGCCGTTGTCATTAAGGCACTTATAGAACGTAACCCAAAAGTGCCAGCTGAACAAATTGAGGATGTTATTTTCGGAAATGCCAACCAAGCAGGAGAAGATAATAGAAATGTCGCCCGGATGGCTGCTTTACTTGCTGAGCTACCAATTGAGGTAGGGGGTACAACCATTAACCGACTTTGTGGTTCAGGAATGGATGCTATACATTTTGCAGCTCGTGCAATTAAGAGTGGTGAAGGGGATATGTTTATCGCAGGTGGTACAGAAAGTATGACACGTGCACCATTTGTCATGGGGAAACCAGAAGTTGATTATCCAAGAGGCGATCAAAAGATGTTTGATACAACAATTGGCTGGCGTTTTACGAACCCTAAATTGCAAAGCATATACGGAGCAGATACAATGCCCCAAACTGCTGAGAACGTAGCAAAGCGTTTTCATATTAGCCGTGAGGAACAAGATGCATTTGCCTTTGAAAGCCAACAACGTGCGAAAAAAGCGATTGCCACAAACCGTTTCGCAGAAGAAATCGTACCTGTTTACGTGAAAGATAAAAAAGGAAATGAAATCATCGTAGATACAGATGAACATCCACGCCCAGATACAACATTAGAAGCACTTGCCAAGCTACGACCTATTTTTGAAAACGGGACTGTGACAGCCGGTAATGCATCTGGCGTGAACGATGGTGCCTCAGCACTATTACTAATGAGTGCAGAAAAAGCAAAAGAGTTAGGTATAACACCATTAGCACGATATGTAACAGGTGCTGTCGCAGGATTGGAGCCTGCTGTTATGGGTTTAGGTCCTATCTATTCTTCAAGAAAAGCATTACAACGAGCTGGTCTAACAACAAATGACATCGGTTTATATGAAATAAATGAAGCATTTGCTTCCCAAGCATTAGAATCTATGAAGCAACTTGAACTAAATCCAGAGAAAGTTAATGTCAATGGAGGCGCTATCGCATTTGGTCATCCACTTGGTGCAAGCGGTGCCCGAATAGTGACAACATTACTTTACGAGATGAAAAAACAAAACGTACAATATGGCCTTGCTTCCATGTGTATTGGCGTTGGGCAAGGGATTGCAACGATTATTGAAAATATCGAATGATAATTAAAAAGAAAATGGCCAAGGGAATTATTGTGATTATTGTGGCGCTTTATATGAGGGTGATTTCCGTGATAGACTACTCATCTTAATCGAACGTAATAGACTTATAATAGTGACGCGGTTGTAAATCTGTTGTTGCTACCACTACGCTTTCGCACAGGCCCAGACGCCCCTAGAAAGGCGCAAGGCCGGAACGGTAATCACCCCTCGTTTTGCACCGAAGTCATACTTTTTTTAATAGGACACCTTAATTTCATTGACATAAAAGTTTTTCAAACAATATGAAACGGCGCAATCGATGTGCCGTTTTTTTCTGAAATAGACAAATGAAAAAGGAGAGTTTGCAAATGAAAAGTATTTCATTTAGAATAGAAAATTATATTGCTTATGTAACAATAAATCGTCCAGAGGTGTTAAATTGTTTCAACTATGATACGTTGTCGCAACTGCAACAAGTAGTGGACGAATTACATATAGATGAGAATGTCCGCGTAGTAATTTTTACAGGTGCAGGCGATAAGGCATTTAGTGCAGGTGCAGATTTAAAAGAACGAAAAACATTAACGACACAAGAAGTACGTAGAAACGTGCGAGCAATTCGAGACGTGTTTAACAGTATAGCGAATTTACCACAACCAACTATAGCGGCAGTCAATGGGCATGCACTAGGGGGTGGATTTGAATGGTTACTAGCATGTGATTTTGCGATTGCAGTGAACGAGGCACTACTCGGACTAACAGAAACAAGTTGGGCAATAATTCCAGGTGCAGGTGGTACACAACGATTACCACGGTTGATCGGCGAAATGAAAGCGAAGGAAATGATTTTAACAGCTGCGAAAATTACAGCTTCTGAGGCAGCGTCATTAGGCATCGTGTTAAAAACAGTAACCCGTGAGTCGTTGTTAATAGAATGCGAATCACTCGCGATGCGGATGATGCAAAATGGGCCTGTAGCTGTTAGGAAAGCAAAATATGCCATTACACAAGGGATGAATACCGATATTCAAACGGGTCTTGCCATTGAATCCAAGGCATATGAGCTAGTCATTCCGACAGAAGATCGTCTTGAAGCATTACAGGCATTTAGTGAGAAACGCCAACCTGCATTTCAAGGAAAATGAGTAAGAAAGTAGGGGGAGAGAATGGGCGCTAATACACAGTCGATGATTTTTACGCTCTATGGCGATTATATTATGCATTACGGTTCAAAAATTTGGATTGGTAGTTTGATTCGTCTATTAAAAGAATTTGGTCACACAGAGCAAAATGTACGCGTTTCTGTATCTAGAATGGTCAAACAAGGATGGCTGCAATCAGAAAAACGAGGGAATCGTAGTTATTATTTTTTAACAAAACGCGGTGAAAAGCGGATGCAAGAAGCGGCCAATCGTATTTTCAAATTAAAACCGACGAAGTGGGATGGAAAATGGCGACTTTTAATGTACTCCATTCCAGAGGATAAGCGCCAAATTCGGGATGAATTACGAAAAGAGCTTTTATGGAGTGGTTTTGGCTCCTTTTCGAATGGCTGTTGGATATCTCCCAATAATTTAGAAGAAGAGGTTAAACTACTCATTCAAAAATATGATGTTGCTAATTATGTAGACTTTTTTACAGCTGAATATATAGGCCCTCATGATCATGAAACGCTGATTGAAAAAAGCTGGTCGTTGGCTGAGATTGAAGCACGTTATGAGAAGTTTATGGATCAATATAGTAAGCAATATATTATCCATCAAAGTGCAATCTCAAGAAAAGAAATGTCGGATGCGGAATGTTTTGTAGAGCGTACAAATCTTGTTCATGAATATCGTAAATTCTTATTTATCGATCCAGGACTGCCACAAGAATTATTACCGCCTATGTGGAGTGGAAATCATGCTGCGCTATTATTCCAAGAATATTATAAATTACTTGAAGGTCCATCATACCGTTTCTTTGAAGAAATATTTCATGCAGATAATTAAAAAGCGAAAAAAGAGCTTGTCCATATTTTATTTATGGATAAGCTTTTTGTTGTTGAAAAACTATTGTGTCAGTGAAATTAAGGTCATATTAAAGTATGGCTCTTCGGCAACAAGAGGGGGTGATTTCCTTTATGGTTGGGCGTTTTGTTGCTGACGCTTTGCTTTCGCGCAGATAAAACATTTGTTGTTGCTGACGCTACGCTTTCGCACAGAAAACATTTGTAGCTGTCGCTACGCTTTCGCTACAGAAAAAATTTGCTGACGCTTCGCTTTCGCACAGAGCAAAGCTTCCTGGGGCGTCCGATGAGCCGCTGTGCTTCGCTCCAGAGTCTCATCTGTGAGGCTGATCCTCAAGGAGTCGCCCAGCCTCCACTACAATCAACCACTTCACAAGGCATGTATCTTCTGGTGCAAGTCACTCTAATTAAAGTAATAAAAGGAATTTTTAGTGAATATATGCGACAGCAATATTCGAAAACATAGTGGCAATAACAACAGATGTATAATCGCGTCACTATTATAAGTCTATATTGTTCAATTATGGCTCTTCACCATAACGTGTGGTTGATTTCTTTGATAGAAAGAGCTTGTTTTT
>NZ_JARVRU010000053.1:0-44497 GCF_030209535.1 Lysinibacillus sp. fls2-241-R2A-57 | reverse complement strand
ATTAAATCGAACTTTCAACTGCCTAATTTAAATAGTGGACTTTTTCAGTGCCCTCTCTGTTCAGAGGGGAGATTTTTTTTACATCATACTAATGCCGATTATGCCGAACATAAGAATGATAAAGAAAATAAAGAAAATAATGAACAGAATAATAGAAGGAATAATAACAGTCAATATTGCTTTCCAAATTTCGAATTCATGAGCTTCTGCCACAACACCTACTGTGATAACAAAAGACCAGATCGCTAGAATAAGGCTAACCAAACCAGTTATTAATAATAACCAAGGTATTGTATCAACGGAGTTAGTGTCCATTAATGTTTCAGGCGATGTAATCAACCAAATTAAGTAAAGTGGTATAAGAACGATGAATGGTATAGCAGTTAAACTTAAACCTTTAAATAAATCAGAAAATGTACCAGTCCCTTTAAAAAGTTTACCAAACAGCCAAAATATTAACGTTGAAAAACTTGTGCCGATAATCCCTGCTATTGGTGCAAATATCACACAAAGTAGTGCTAAAATCCAAAGAGAAAAATCTGTCATAAATTTTGGGTCAATAAGTCCGGATAGCGAAGAACCGATATAGCCAATAGACATAATAAGGATTGCAAAGCCGATTGATTTTTCATCAATCATGTAACGAGCTGTTTGCTTTGGATGCAACCAAACAGACAAAAATGGATTAACCTTTGGCCTTTCTTGTGGTGTGTCATTATAGTTATCCATTAAATTACCTCCAAAATAATAGTATAATTGCATATTAGTATACGGATGATCCGATGAAAAGTTTCGAAAGAAAGAAAAAATCATCTTATTTGCGAAAAAAGAGCCACAAGAATGCGACTCTTTTTTGATTATTCCTATCCAGTCAAGCCGATATATACTAACATGAATGGATTATTTTTTATTCAGCTAACATAATTTTTTCAAGCTCTAATGGTTCAATATATTGTTCACCTTTGTAAGCACGCATATTACCACCTGAAATTTCATCTATTAATAAAATTTCATTTGTTTTAGCATCACGGCCAAATTCTAATTTGATGTCGTAAAGTGTTAACCCTTTTTTGGCAAGCTCTGCAGCAACGAATTTAGAAATTTCAATTGTACGTTGCTTTAAAATTGCGTATTCTTCGTGTGTTAACAGGTTTAACATTGCTAAAGCATCTTCAGAAATAGGAGGATCTAGTCGATCATCATCTTTAATGGTAACTTCTACGAAAGAATCTAAGTCTTGGCCTTCTTTCGCGTAAGCACCGTAGCGACGTAGGAAAGAACCTACTGCCTTGAAGCGGCAAATAACCTCTAAGCCTTTACCAAAAACCGTTGCAGGCTTAACCGTCATTGTTGCATCATTAAAATTTGCATCAACATAGTGAGTAGGAACACCTTGTTCGTTTAGTTTTGAGTAGAAATAAGAAGTTAAGCGAAGTCCAGCTAAACCAGCACCATCAATTGTTAATCCAACAGTGTTAGCACCTGGGTCGAATACGCCGTTTTCACCAGTTACATCATCTTTAAATTTTAATAAGTAATGACCATCTTCTAATTGAAACACATTTTTCGTTTTACCTGTATACAATAATTCCACAAAAAACCCTCCAATATTTCATAGTACTCTATCATTATAACACGAATGTTTTGAATATTTAATAATAAAAATGTTCGTTTTAAAAGTAATTTATTATGACTTATAACTATTTTTTTACCAAAAAATAAGATGATAACGAATATTCGCTATCATCTTAGGTGAAATCAAGAAAATTCTAAATTAAATTAATGGAAAAAGAATGTTATTAATATACGCCTTCAGCAAGCATACCATCTGCTACTTTTACGAAGCCTGCAATGTTTGCGCCTACTACAAGGTTCCCAGGGTAACCATATTTTTCAGCAGCAGCTTTACTGTCTGCGTAAATATCTTTCATAATTTGATGTAATTTAGCATCTACTTTTTCAAATGACCAGAATACGCGGCTAGAATCTTGCGCCATTTCAAGAGCAGATACAGCAACACCGCCTGCGTTAGCAGCTTTAGCAGGTCCGAATAATACGCCAGCGTCTAAGAATTCGTTAATTGCTTCAAGGTCTGATGGCATGTTTGCACCTTCACCAATAGCTTTTACACCGTTTGAAATTAAAGTGCGAGCTGATTCACCGTTAATTTCGTTTTGAGTAGCACATGGAAGCGCAATGTCACAAGGAATAGTCCAGATACCTGTGCAGCCTTCTGTAAATGTAGCATTTGGACGATAGTTAACGTAAGTGGAGATACGATCGCCTTTTACTTCTTTAATTTCTTTAATTGCATCAAGATCTAAACCATCTGGGTCATAAACATAGCCTGAAGAGTCAGAACAAGCAACAACTTTTGCGCCATAAGCTTGAGCTTTTTCAATTGCATATGTTGAAACGTTACCAGAGCCAGAAACTACAACTGTTTTACCCTCGAATGAATCATTGGCATCTTTTAGCATTTCGTTTACAAAGTAGACAGTACCATAACCTGTAGCCTCTTTACGAGCTAAAGAACCGCCATATCCAGGAGTTTTACCAGTTAATACACCAGATTCGCTTGCTTTTGTTAAACGCTTGTATTGACCCCATAAATAGCCTACTTCTCGAGCTCCAACTCCGATATCACCTGCAGGAACATCGACATCTGGACCAATATGGCGGTATAATTCAGTCATGAATGCTTGACAGAAGCGCATGATTTCAGAATCTGATTTACCTTTAGGATCGAAGTTTGAGCCACCTTTACCACCACCGATTGGTTGGCCTGTTAAAGCATTTTTAAAGATTTGTTCAAATCCTAAAAATTTGATAATTGATTCGTTAACGGAAGGGTGGAAACGAAGACCGCCTTTATATGGTCCCATTACGTTGCTGTATTGTACACGATAACCACGGTTTACTTGAACTTGGTTGTTATCATCTTGCCAAGCAACACGGAAGGAAATGATACGATCTGGTTCAACGATTCGCGATAAAATATTTGCTTTAATATATTCAGGGTGTTGCGCAAAGACAGGCACTAAAGAAATGAAAATTTCTTCAGCGGCTTGTAAGAACTCCGCTTGATGACTGTTCTGTTGTTTTAATTGCTCGAATACACCATCCACGTATTCTTTTGCTAATTGTTCGTTGCTCACAGTTGTAGTTGTCATAGTAAAAAACCTCCAGTTGTTTGATAGGTGTATCGTATATCTATTTTTCGCACTATTCAATAAAATACTTTTTTGAACAGTCTTAAGTTTGTGAAAAATTGAACAAACGGAGGGGTGAAATCGTTATATAGGAATAACAATTAGGTGAGTTATCTATCTAATTATGAGAAAGGAATGATGCTTTATTGTGAAGGTTTTAATTGACGCTGATGCCTGTCCAGTAGTGGATTTAGCGCTATCAATATCATCTGAGTTTGAGATTGAAACAATCTTGTTTTGCGATACATCCCACCGTATTGAACGTGATAATGTAATAACAATTATTGTACCCAAAGGTCCGGATTCGGTTGATTTCACGCTAGTGAATGCGCTTTCAAAGCATGATATTGTCATTACACAGGATTACGGTTTAGCAGCTATGGTTTTGGCAAGAGGAGGGTATCCAATTGATCAAAATGGAAGAGAGATGTCTAATGAAAATATCGAACGTTTGCTTGAAATGCGCCATGTCGGACAAAAAATTAGACGTGCCGGTGGACGTACGAGGGGACCTAAAAAACGAACTCAAGAAAACAATATTTCATTCAAAATGAAATTTCGACAAATTTGTGAACGAGCAATTTTAGCGCAAAAAATGGAGGCGTCAGAAGATGGAAAATGAACTTAAACACGAACTATTTAATCAATTTCCGAATTTAAAAGAGTTAGCAAATAAGAATACTGTACTTTTGGAAAATACAAATTGGAAAAAAAAGGCGAAGACAAATCTTTTTTCAATGGAGGAAGTTGAGGAGGCAGAAGAGACACTTAAACGCTTTTCTTCCTATTTAATCTTAGCATTTCCAGAGCTTGTAGAAAGTAAAGGACTTATTGAATCATCTATTCAAGAAATACCATTGATGAAGAAAGCTCTTGAGAAGGAATTTGATCTTCTAATACCGGGTCAATTTATCTTAAAATGCGATCATACCTTGCCAATATCCGGCTCTATTAAAGCTCGTGGGGGTATTTTTGAAGTATTAAGGCATGCAGAGCGGCTTGCAATCGCTAGTGGTAAACTAACAAAAGAGGATGATTATGCAGTATTGGCAACAGAGGACTTTCAATCTTTCTTCCAGCAATACACAATTGCCGTAGGTTCTACAGGTAATTTAGGATTAAGTATCGGCATTATGGGCAAAAAACTCGGCTTTAATGTCGTTGTACATATGTCGAGTGACGCAAAAGCGTGGAAAAAAGCATTACTGCGAGAAAAAGGTGCGACAGTTATTGAATATGAAGCTGATTATAGCGTTGCAGTAGAACAGGGTCGTCGTGAGGCTGAACAAGATCCTATGTGCCATTTCATTGATGATGAGAATTCGAAAGACTTATTTGCTGGCTATGCAGTGGCGGCGAAGCGTTTAAAAGCACAGTTTGAAAAGACGAATATTACTGTGGATGAAGCCCATCCATTGTTCGTGTATTTGCCGTGTGGTGTAGGTGGTGGACCTGGCGGTGTTGCGTACGGGATACGTGAAATTTTTGGAGAACATGCCCATATTTTCTTTGCTGAGCCAGTAGCATCCCCTTGTATGACTATTGGTTTAATGACTGGTTTACATGATGCCATCAGTGTAGAGGACATTGGTCTTGATAATAAAACGGAAGCAGATGGTCTTGCTGTTGGGCGTGCGTCAAAATTTGTTGGCAAGGTAATGGAAACATATATAAGTGGCTGTTACACAGTGAAAGATGAGGAATTATTTAAATCGCTCGCAATAGCTATGGAAGTTGAAGAATTATTTTTAGAGCCATCTGCACATGCTGGGATGTTTGGACCAATTCAGTTAATGAAAAAAGGACAAAGTTATTTAGAAAAGCATGATTTAGTTGATAAAATGGAGCAAGCTGTCCATCTTGTTTGGGCAACAGGTGGAAGTATGGTGCCAGTGGAAATGCGTGAGGAATACATGGCAAAGGCAGTGCAAGTAGCAAGAATTAATGATATAGGTAGATAATTAATGAGAAAACGCAAGAATGCTATCGGAATCAACATTCTTGCGTTTATTACTTTTAAAAAATTGATTTTAAATATTGATTCATTAATGGAAATTATTAAAAGTGTTTTTGCTCATTGAGAATTATTTATATAAATAGTCCAACGCTTGATAATCTTGCTGATAGCGTCCACCGTCCGCTACTTCAGCGTGATATAGAGCTTTTAAAGCGTAATTTTTTTGCAAATCCATTTCGGACATTAACTCTTTTAGGCGATCATGTAATTCACGGTTTTCTTTCACAAGTTGCTGCATTTGTGGTTTAAAATATTTCATATTGTCTAACTCCTCAATTTATAACGTGCTTATTAGTATAACACTTTTAGCTTTTGAAAATGCACTCATATTCATAATTCTAGCTGTATAAGATTATTCAGTCGATCATGCCATGAAATATTGGCCTAAATTGCAATTTTACTTACGTGTATCGTGCTCTTAAAAATTCATTGCTCGCTTAACCTAAAAAATAACGTAAAATTTATATAAAGGGGGCCGAATTATGGAATCGAAAGTAAATTATCCATTTATTTATTTTTTATTTGAGTCAAATACGGTTTTTGTCTATAAAATTAAAGCAAATAATTATGTGAACGCATCAGATTTGATAGATTATAGTGAATGGCAGACGTATGAATTACAGCATCATGCTTCATTTGAAACATTCAACCATGAAGTAAATGAAGCAATTGAGGGGTGTGGATTTTGTCTAGAGCACGATGAATTATGCAACTTAGTAGAAATCATAAATGACTGTATTCAAAAACACCGTTCTGTCGACCAACGATTAATAACACAGGCAGTTCATATTGTTAGTTCTGAATCTGCAGCAGGGTCAGTGAGAATAGCGCTTGTACCACCTAAACATGTGATTGGTTTTCCTGATTGCTTGTCAATTGGACCATTGTGGAAGTTAGAGGAGAAAAGAGGTCAAGCCTTCCGAAATGATTGGTTATATGAAAATATTAACGATGAACAGGAAGATGTTTATCAAAATAAGCTTACAAATACTTTGCGTGAAATAGAGGATATTTCAAATCATGTGCCTATCTATATTTGGTATGGTAATAATGCCGATGAACAATGTGGGCTTCGTTTTTTCCTTTATTTATTGCGAGATAAATCAAATGAGATTTTTCTTATTAATACAACAACAGAGCATGGTATGACTAATCTTGCGGCAGGTCAGCTTAATTCACAGCAATTAGCGCAGCTTTTTGTAAACGCAAAGGAAAAAAAGCCGTTAACAACCGAGGAACGCCTTATTTTCCAAAATGAATGGGTAACATTATCGCACACTAATGATGTTCTGCGTCTCTGGATTGATAATGAAATAAAAGGGGTACCAGAAAATTATTTTGACCCTTTAATCATTGCGACGATAGAAAAGTTACATAATGATCAAGCAACTAAAGATTTTATAAAAACGGGAGCAGTGATTGCAGAACTCTTACCTTTAATGATCGAGCTTCCGAGTGTCTTCTTTTTAGAATGTAGAATAAGATATTTAGTCTATAGTGGGGTGCTTGCATTAAAAGGCATTCCTAAATCCATGAGACATTATAGTGTAAAATTACGTGAATAAGTAGAAAACCTCTTTAAGCTTTAAAAAGCATAAAGAGGTTTTTGTAAGTACATAAGTAATTATGCAACAAAAGGTTTGTTCATTTTTATTAAGCCATAGATAAAATAGAATAAACCTAAAGTAATGATTGTTAAAATAATAAAAAGTACTGCCTTTCCACTTTCACCTGTCCAACGATAGAATAGACGATATGTGAAATACAGAGCAAAGCCAAGAATACCTAAATAAGCAAGTAGACCAATAAGCGGAATGAATGATATGAGTAATAAACCAGCATAAATAAGAACATTCTTTTTCGCATCTGCACGAACTGCTACGTCATTATCACCTTTTGCAGTCAATAAGAAAAGGCTATAAACGTTAATAATAGGGATCCAAGCAATATAAGCTAGATCACCAAAGCCATTTGTTTTAGATGCATTATAAAAAATGAGTGAACTAATCACATAGCCTGCAATACCCATCACAAGGCAAATTAAAAAAATCAAGAGAAACAAACCACCTAAGGCAGTTTCGATATCATTGCTATAATAAGAATCGTACATAAGAAAACCTCCTTTCAAAAAAAATACTTCATAATAATAACAATACTAAAGTTATAAATCTACAGTGAAAAATATCCAGTATTTAGTGGTAATCATACAATTATACTATTTTTACTAAAGGTATATGTTATTTTGATGATGAATTTTTGATAAAATATTGATTGAATTGTAAAAAAAAAATGGAATTAATGGAAAACTAGTGGTGAAGAATCATTTTATAAAAAATTTTTGTTCTTTACTTTGGATGCAACTAATTTTGAAATGAAAATATTGAAGAGTACATCATATGCTGTAATTATTGGGCTCATCACCAAAAATTGTGGATGACACTTGTTAAAACGTATGGTAAAGAACAGCATAAATGTGTTTTTTCTATCTAAAAGTAATAGTAGGATGCACATAAAAAGAGGGCAGGACATAAGTACATTTTTAAAGCGAAAATTAAAAATTACACATCAGAAAAGCGCGAGAAATCAACGTTTCTAAAATTGATTTCTCGCGCCTTTTTAGGTTTTGGCCAATTTTTTCTCAACCTCTTTTTATAGTTACGTAATAATAATCCTTTTAACCTTTTGTCTAAAAAAAAGTAAAATTAATTACCTTTTGTAAGAATGTAAGACAATTTATTTTTAGTAAAATAAATGAATAGACTAACACACTCTGTTTTTTCTGAATATTCAATTTATATAATAAGGAGGATTTAGATGAAAGCGAACATTGCTTTTTTAAATGGTGAAGTAATTACTGTAGATGGACAAGATTCTATCCGAGAGGCTCTAGCGATTTCTGATAACAAAATAGTAGCAGTTGGTTCGAATGAGGAGATTAAAGATTTAATTGATGATTCTACACAAGTATTTGACTTGGAAGGAAAATCAATTCTACCTGGAATTATTGATGCTCACTTACATTTGGTCACGTATGGTACTTTTCATCTCAGTATCAGCTGTAAAGAGCCCGAGTTGGATTCTATAGATGCGATTTTGACTGCTTTAAAAGACAAAGCTGCTACTACGCCAAAGGGTCAGTGGATTCGCGCTTGGGGTTTCAATGAACGAACGGTTAAGGAAAAACGATATCCTACTCTTGAAGAATTAGACAACATTACGAAAGACCACCCGATTGTCATTACCCGTACTTGCTGTCACATCGGAATTGTCAATTCAGTTGCTTTACATCTAGCAGGTATTGACGAAACAACTCCTGATCCTCAAGGAGGTTTAATTGAAAGAAATGCAATAGGTCAACGAACTGGACGATTGATCGAAACTGCATATATGCAGTTTAGTGAGATTGCATCTTATTCAAATGAAGAAGTTTATCAAGCCATTCAAATCGCACAGCAACATTTCTTAAAAGTTGGCATTACAAGTATTCATGAAGCTGGAACGTTTACAAAAGAAAGTTACCGAATGTTACAATTAGCCTCCCAAAAAGGTGACTTGAAAATTCGTGTCTATGCGATGATTGCTACTTTAAATGACTGTAGGCAGTTCACATTAAATATGATGGAATCTGGGGTATTAACTGGAACTGGAAATGAATTCTTTAAAGTGGGTCCTGCTAAATTGTTTACAGATGGTAGTAGTACTGGTCCGACTATTGCTACCCGTGAAGGTTATACAAGCAATCCCGACGATCGTGGAATCTTATATTACACCGAGGATGAAATTTATGAAGTACTTGGTAAAGCACATGAATTAGGCTATCAAATTACTGTACATGCTCAAGGTGATCAAGCAATTGAAATGTATTTGAATGTTGTAGAACGCGCTTTACAAGAAAATCATCGACATCGTATTGAACACGCTGGAATTTCAAGCCCTGATTTACAGCAACGAATGAAAGAGTTAAAGGTGATTCCAATACCTAATCCACCATTTCCGTATGAGTTTGGTGAAAGTTATTTAACGAATTACGGTGAACGTACGGACTTTATGTACCCTGCACGAGACTTTATTGATCAAGGAATTATTGCTGCTGCTGGGTCAGACTCACCAGTTACAACCTACAATCCGTTTATTGGAATTTACGAAGCGGTCAATCGACTCACTGCCAATGGAACTTCATTTGGTGAAAAACAAAAAATAGATGTTCTTGAAGCCATTCGTCTATATACCTATAACGGTGCATATGCAAGTTTTGACGAGGATATAAAGGGTAGTTTAGAACCCGGTAAATTAGCAGATATGATTGTACTCGATCGAAGTATTTTGAAAACCCTTCCACAAGATTTAAAAGATATTCAAGTCGAATTAACAATGCTAGATGGTGATATTCTTTTCGAACGCTCTAAAACGAAATTATAGTGATGAGGCTGGGGGACTTTTATGACAATAAAAATTTCAAGCTGTCAATTTGAATTGCAAAAAGTTGATCATTTCTCTACCTTTAAAGACCGAATTTTACATGCATTCAATGATGTGCCACTTTCAAGCGATTATGTGCTCTTACCAGAATTGTTTACGATGTCTTTACTAACAACTTATAACAATTACAATCAATTTGCAGAAAAAGATAATGAAAAACTAGGTTTCTTTTTAGATGACTATCTTCGATTTTTTAATAATCTTTCACAGCAAAGAAAACAGATTATTATTGCAGGTTCTACAATTGAACCTACCTATAAAGGAAATTATAATACGACCTATATCTTTGATGGAGAAGGCAATGTATTAAAACATCGGAAGACACATATTTTCCCTGCTGAATCTGCTTGGAACACTATAGAGGGAGATGAATTAGAAGTTTTCAAAATTGGACCAGTAACATTTGGTATTGCCATATGCTATGAAATAGAGATTCCAGAAATTGCACATATATATAGTCAAAAAGGTGCCGATATTATCTTTTGCCCTTCCTATACGTTCACTGAATATGGTTTCTGGAGAGTTCGCCATTGTGTTCATGCACGAAGTATTGAAAACCAACTCTATGTCGTTCATTGCCCTACGATTGGCGAAATCCAAGGTCCCATTCAAAACGGATTTGGTACCACCGCTATTATAGGACCTGCTGACTTACCTTGGACAAAAAATGGCGTCATTGCAGAAACTACAAGTAAATCAAGTACAGTTGTAACAGCTGAACTATCTCTTGAAGATCTATACGAAAATCGAAAAAATGGAGCTGCTACAACTTATAAAGATCGTATCCGTAGAAAAGACATTTATACATTATGAATAGCTGTTTTAAACTCCGAATTTCCAGGCTTATGCTCGTTAAACTGAGGGTTACACTACTTTTTTGGATGATAAAAAAAGAAATTCCAAGGAGGCATATATGAAAAATATTAAACTGTTATTGTTGATACCGTTTATTGGAATGTGCTTATGTTTGCCCTTTGCAAATAAAATAGAGCCTTATATTTTTGGTTTACCGTTTCTCCTGTTCTGGATTACTTTATGGATGATATTATCGTCAGTAGTGTTAGCGATTGTGTATAAATTGGATCCTGAAAACCAAGGAGGCGATGAATAATGAATATAGCTTTACTGATTATCTTTGCATTTGCATTGATTGCTCTTTTCCTTGGTATACTAGCAACACGTGGGAAAAAAATGAATGTTGATGAATTTGCTGTTGGTAATAAGGGTTTTGGTACATTATTCATTTTCCTACTAATTGCAGGAGAAGTTTATACTACTTTTACATTCCTTGGTGGTAGTGGTTGGGCTTATTCGAATGGAGCCGCTGCTTTTTATGTACCTGCATATATTTGTTTAGCATATGTTTTATCTTATTGGATTGCACCAAAGATTTGGAACTATGCTAAAGACCATCATATTATTTCTCAACCAGAATACTTTGCTTCCAAATATAAAAGTCCAATATTAGGATTAGTTGTAGCGTTTTTGGGTGCTATCGCCTTGATCCCATATTTAGTTATACAATTAAAAGGGTTAGGTATTATTGTTTCAGAGGCTTCCTATGGAGGGATTAGTCCAATTGTGGCTAGTACTATTGGTGCCATAATTATTACAATTTATGTTACCATCTCAGGTATCCATGGCTCTGCTTGGACAGCTGTATTAAAGGATATCATGATATTAGGCGTCATTGTATTTTTAGGAATTTATATTCCATACCATTATTTTGGAGGCATACAACCTCTATTTGAAGCTGTAGAAAAAATAAAACCAGAAAGCTTAACTCTCGCTAGTTCTGGCTTAAGTATTTCTTGGTTTGTCTCAACTATTTTATTAAATGCGTTCGGATTCTATTTATTACCAACCAGCTTTTCAGTATTATTTTCATCTAAGAGTGCAAAAGCATTGAAGAAAAATGCCATTACCTTACCTTTGTATACGCTATTACTCTTATTCGCATTTTTCATTGGTTTTGCAGCCATTGTAGAGATTCCTGGATTACAAGGGGCTGAAGGAGATTTATCATTACTCCGATTAACGATTCAAACATTTGATCCTTGGATAGTAGGCGTTGTCGGTGCTGCTGGGTTATTAACTGCTTTAGTACCAGCATCTGTTATGTTAATGTCTGCTTCAGTTGGATTAATGACTGGATTTTACAAACTTGTGAAACCAAAGGCAACAGATCGCCAACAGTTATTTGCTTCAAAAATATTTGTGTTTGCTATCATATTGGTTGCATTCATCTTCACGATTACTGGAGGAGATGCACTAGCAATCTTGAACATTATGTCATACAGCTTAATAACACAACTTTTTCCAGCGCTCCTGTTTAGTTTCTATAAAAATCGCATTCTTAACAAAATCGGTGCAATGGCAGGAATTTTTACCGGTGTAGGAATCGTATTTTATAGTGCCATAACATCACATAAACTAATTGACTTTTTCCCGAACATTCCAAACGTAATTAATGACATCAGTACAGGAATGATTGCTCTTATTTTTAACTTTGCAGTAGCTATTGTAGTAAGTCTTGCAACCAATCATTTAGTTGCGGCAAAGAAGGACGATATTGAAACACTTGTAGTATAAAAATGACTTGATTTTATATTACTTATTATAAAATTGAGGCTGGGACATAACTGGTCAAAACTTTAAAAAGCGCGAGAAATCAATTTTAGAAACGTTGATTTCTTGCGCTTTTCTGATGTGAATTTTCTAGATGCGTTTCTCGGAAGTTTTTCTTTAAAGACTACTTTTTTGGGACATTTGAAACCTGCTAAATTTTTTTGTAATCGTAATGATTTCTTCTTCCGTTAATTGATGGCCATCCTTTTTAACAACGATTGCTGTTACAACCTCACCCTAGTTAGGATCTAGAGTTCCTATAATTGCAACTTCTGCCATCTATTCTTTAGGCTATGCTTTGAAAGGTTGATTCATGTGCATTAAGCCATAAATAGCATGGAATATTCCGCCTGTGATCAACGATAAAACGGTGTAAAGTACAGCTTTACCGGTATCACCTGACCAGCGATACAATAAGCGGTAAGAATAATAAATCCATAAACCAAACATGATAGGGAGTGAAATAAAGCCAATTAAAGGGATGAGGAATAAAAATAATAACAATCCCGTAAAAATCAGTGTAGGTTTTAATGCTGCCGCACGCACCGCTTTATCATCATCACCCTTTGCAGTCAAAAGAAAAAGGCTATAGATATTTATAATTGGAATCCAAGCAATATAAGCCATATCACTAAAGCCATTTTTTTCAGATGCCTTATAATAAATTAGTGCGTTAAAAATATAGCCCGCTAATGCAAAGACAAGTAGAATTAACAAAAAAAGTGCTAAAAACAAATCAAGGATTGCATCATTATACTCAGTAGCATCATAGCTCATTTGAAAACCTCCTTTCAAAAAAATTCCTCCTTATCATAACAAGTCAAAAGTGTTAAATCTAGAAAGGTTTGAATGCTATATTTAATTGAAATCAAACATTAGTACTATAATGTATTTGGAAAATTAATCTTTTGATGATGATTATTTGAATAATAATAAAAAAATGAAAAAAACATCCTTGAAAATATTAGTATAATAGTTTTGAAGAACCATTTTTAAATTTTTGTTCGTTTACCTGAAAGGGTGCAAGATTAGGGAAAAGGCTGTTAAATATTTGTGTATTGATAGTGATTAGTTTTTATACTTTATGCAAATATCTAGGGCAAGAAAAGAACAACTTATTCAAACGATTCGACAGAAATATGGGAAATAATGCTGTATTAAAGGGGGACATAAGAATGCCTGTATACAATAAATTAGTACGTGATTTGATTCCGCAAGTAATTGAAGCAGAGGGCAAAACTTGTAGCATAAGGGTGTTAGATTCCAGCGAACACCTAAAAGAAATAAAAGAGAAAATGCAAGAGGAGGCTATAGAATTTAAGGAGTCAGCATCTCAAAAAGAAGCCATTGAGGAACTTGCAGATATATTGGAATTAGTACATGCAGCTATACATATGTACGGTGTGTCTTACGAACAATTAGAACAAATCCGTACTCAAAAGAAGAGGCAACGCGGAGGATTTTCGAAAGGTATATATTTAGTTGAAGTGAAGGAGTAGGGGAAACAGTATGTCTCATGATTTAAAGGTTGGAGAAATACGTGAGCAATATGTAACTGAACATCAGATTTGGCAACATCTGAATAATTTTTACTATCGTTCATCAGTGTCAACTTCTTATAAGTTTGTCTTCTTTAAAGCTTTGCTTGAAAATTTATACAATGTAGATGAAAAGTTAGGACTCAGCTACAATCAAATATTTTATTCATTCACAAATATCTATTGGAATTTAGTAATCCATCACAAACTAGCACAGTCTCCTAATAAAAATAAACCGGCTCGTGCCCAAACCATTTTGCAGAAATATGCAAATGACAATGCTATTCCTTCCGAATGGCAATTCGATCAGCTTGTGGATTCTTTGCAACTAAAAATTGTTAATGAGGTGAAACGTGACTGTAAGCAGAACGTTATCGGCGCATTTTACGGAGATACAGCAGGTGTATTCTATGAATTTGACATCAAACATGCACATTTTTGTTTCAATAGCCCTGTTTATCAATTCATGAAAAAATACCAGCGAGTTTTAATAAACCTAACAAATTATCATTTAGTCAAATACCTCGAAAAAGTGAATGAAGCCACAAGTACAATGGCTTTACTCTCAAAAATAGAGGTGATTTCAAAGCGTAGTTCTTTAGAGACATTCTACAAAGTTCTTACACAATTTGAACAAAATCGATGCTTCTATTGTAACTGTGATTTATCAATTAACCGTCGAAAAACACACGTCGATCACTTTATTCCGTGGAGTTTTGTTCAAAGTGATAATTTATGGAATTTAGTGTTGGCATGTAATGATTGTAATTTGCAAAAAAGTGACAAACTTTCAACACGATTTTATTTAGAGTCCATGCTCGATAGAAATGATAATTTAGTTTCAATTGTGAGCGAACCAACTTATTTCCATACATATGAAAATAAAAAACTTGTAGATTTATATGATTACTCAATAATGAATGGTTATACGACGTTGTGGAAGCCGAGGAAGGTATACGAGTTGAAGAATTAACATAGAAAACCTCCGACAAAAACTGATTATCCACTATCCAGATATCGGGTTTCTTAGGAGTGTAATTATTTCAAGCGTTGTCAGGTTTGATAATCCTATTATTTCAAGATATAGTTCTTAATACAGATACAATAAGGAGGAATGTATATGGCAGAAATTAAATACGAAATTATTGAAACAATTGCAGTATTATCGGAAGGCAATAAAGGGTGGAAAAAAGAATTGAATTTAATTAGTTGGAATGAACGTGAACCGAAATACGATATTAGAGATTGGTCCGAGGATCATACAAAGATGGGGAAGGGTGTTACGTTGTCACTGTCTGAAATACAGCTTTTGAAAAAGTCGTTAGCTAAATTGTCAGACTTAGATTGATGGACAAAGATACTCTTTAGTGTTGTCTTAAGTTAATTGCGTAAGTGGGCTATACTTTGAATGGTCGATTCATGTTCATGAAGCGATAGATGTAGAGTATAGCATTTCTCCTGACAAACGATACAGGTGATAACAACTTAGGTTTTTAATCTTGTGAGGATTTTCGATAGAATATATTTCGTAAAATTGTTAGACTAACAATAGCAACAATTCATAAAGCAGGTGGCGGCTGAACTCCCTTTAGAGAGGGGGTGAGGCGGATGACAGTATTTGAAGCATTCAGTTTAATTGTGCAGTGTGGCCTTTTGCTAATTGCAGTGCTTACACTGATGCTTAGCATTATTGTCTCTCAAAATAAAAAGAAATAGCCACCCTGCCGGCTAAGTAAGGTGACAATTTCTATAACTTTAACTTGGTCAGCCGCTATGGTGCGGCATGATTGTTGCTGGTTTGACTGGATGTTGACGCATCCAGTCTTTTTTATTCTATATTTAGTGTAACATATTTATTCTAAGAAGAAAATTTTGCCCGTCTTATTAAAACAAAATTCACGATTAAATGAATTTTGCAATGTCATTCAGCTCTAAACGAGATGAGCCATAAGCTGGTGCTGCTGCTTTACCGATTGCGATTAAGACGATTGGTACTAGATTATCTGTTAATTCAAAGCGCTTCGCAAAAGCCTCTTTATTAAAGCCGGCCATTGGTACCGTATCATAGCCCATGTCTTTTGCTAAAAGCATAATTTGCATGGAAATTAAGCCGGCATCAAATGTAGCAATATTTTTTAGAACTTCTTTAGGAAGGTTTGGATACAGTCTTAATGAGTTTTCAATCATAACATTTTTTGTCGCTTCATCCATATAGCCAAGCTCGAAATTTTTTGTGTAGACTTCTTCTACATTTTTGTACATTTCAGTATCGCCTAATACTGCAATAATGGCAGAGGCAGTTTCCACTTGCTCCTGGTTATTAGCAATTGAGCGTAATTCTTTTTTTACTGCCTCATCTTGGATGACTAAAAAGCGCCAAGGCTGTAGATTGCTTGATGATGGAGCTGTTGTTGCCTCTACAAGTAATTCCTCTAATTCTGCTTGTGGAATTTTATAGTTTGCCTCATATTTACGTACAGATTTACGTTCGTGCATTACTTTATTTAAATAACTTTTTGTTATAGTCATCATTAAATCTCCCTTATATGTGATGAGATTTTACTATACGATAAACTTTTCAATATTCCAAGTAAAATTGCTCGAATTAAAGATTCTTGAATTGAAGAGGTTCCTTATAATTCTTCATCTAATTTTAAAGGATTCATATTCGATGTCTGCAATTGTATTGTAGGATTTTAATTGCTTAGCAAAACGTTTTACCATTTTTTCTGGACCACACATAAAAATGCTTGTCTTTTCTGGCACTAAAAAATTTTCAAATGATAGCCTGTCCGTTTGGCTAGTATCAATAAAGTTCACGCTGAATTGTTGATTAGTTTTTGCATACGCCTGTAAAAATTCTTTATAGCTAGCATTATCTTGACCATGATACGTGTAAAATAATTCAATATCACGATCGACGGGTTGGGATTGTAAATAGGATAAAAATGGGGTAATGCCTATACCACCTGCTATCCAAATTTGTTGTTGCGTCCCATTGTCAAAGTTTAAATGACCAAATGGACCATCAAGTGCAATTGGTGTATTCAGTTGGACTGATTCATATACATTTTTTGTGAAATCACCAAGTGCCTTAATAGTGACAAATATTTTTTCCCCATCGCCACCTGAAATAGAAAAGGGATGAGGCGCCTTTTCGAATCCATCTTGAAAAATCTTTATAAAAATAAATTGTCCATGTCGATATGGAATTTTTTTATCAAGTGTTAGCTCCAGTTCAATAACATTGGAGCCTAATTTTTCGATCCCCGTAATATTGCCTTTATATTTAAAAAACATATCCTGATACATCGTCAACATATATAGTGCTGACATAAATCCAATAGTCGCAGTTATTGCCGTAAAAATTCCTAAAGGGGTAGGCTGGAATAAATCGTATCTGCTTGAAAAATAGGCATGATAAATTCCAAATGTATAAGGGATTAGCATTAATCGATGAAAGATCCGCCAGTGCTCATATTTTAGGAATTTAGCAAAAAGCGCAATCAAAATAAGTGTTATGAAACCATATTGGCCAATCGATCCCAGCTCTTTCGCAAATTCGCTGAGCGGAGTTTCTTGTACTTTATCCCAGTCGGGGACTAGATCTTGCAATTGACCATGTATAATTACCAATACAAGTGAAAATATTGCTAAACATTTATGATAAAAATAAACATGTTCTAGTCCATGGAACCAACGCTCTAAAATTTTCATTCTTGTTGCTAACAAAAAGACAAGAAAGAAGCATGTTATGGCCATGCCTCCAATAATGTGACTAAGCCTGTTAACAGCATGGATAGGCTCTATAGGTGTAGCAAAATACCACAGTAAAGCACTACTCCCCATAATTAGTATAATAAACAAAATTCCTTTGATAGATTTCATAAATAACCTCCAGTACTCATTTTTATCGCTAATCATCCTATATATACAATAAGAACCTGAAATGTTTCTGATATTTTGTTGATATGAAAGCTCTACGATTGATTTCAATCTAATAGACACTAAAGGGTGAATGGAATCAAAATATTTGATGGCGAAAAGGGGAGTATACGTTCGGAATATATGTTCCCTTTTGGAGTAGGTTGTGTTAAATTAAGAAGGGTAAAAATATAGAGACAAAAGGAGTGGAAGTAATTATGCAAGGGAATACACATATTATTGGAGGCATCACTGCAAGCCTTGCTTTTGCACAAATTTCTAATGATAATCCGCTTGTTTTAGTAGGAGCAGGCGTTATCGGTGCATTACTTCCAGATATTTGCCATGGTGGTAGCAAAATCGGGAGGAAGTTTCCCATCATTTCAAAAACTGTTAATTCGCTGTTTGGACATCGTTCCTTTACACATAGTTTGCTTTTTTTAGTTTTGGTTGGGATGCTACTACATACATTTATACCCTACGAATCCGTTTCACTAGGTATTTTAATAGGGATGGCAAGTCATGTTTTTCTTGATATGGGGACGAAGAAGGGCGTTAAGCTGTTTTTCCCAGTATCGATTTCAGTGCGTTTACCATTTACTACAAAAACAGGTAGTAAAGCTGAAAAGGTAGTGTTTATGATGTTAACGTTGCTTTCCATCTATTTTAGTTATGAAATTATTGTTAACTTTATTGATACCATATAAGAAAAGAAACCCAGTAAGTGAGTGAAATACTCCTCCTAAGGTAGGCAGATAAAAAATCTGTTTACTAAGGGGGAGTATTTTTTTCTGCATTCAAAGAAGTGAATGTTAGTCACTGTCTACTTAAAAGGGAGTAATCATTATGAAGGATTTTTGGTAGACGTTTTACTATTAACAGTAATGCTTATGAAAAACTTCGTCGGGTATGTAAATTTATCTCGTTAGAGCCCTAACTTACAGCCCTCTAAATTGATGCATTTTCGGTATTCCTAAGGAGTTTTTTTCATTAAAAATAATCTTAATCTTGCTATTGACCTTTGTGTAACAAAAACCTTTATATTCATTATTAATAAAAAGAATTTTCGGAAGATTCTAATTACGAAAACGAAAGAGGGTGGGTAGCTATTATGAAACGACAAACATTAATGCGAACACTGACTTTGTCTCAAGTTGTATTTTTAGGGATTGCATGGAATAACCCGATGGTATTCTTCAATACTTATGGAATCGCAACCGTCACTTCCCAAGGTGTCATCATGGGAGCGTATATCGTCGCCTTTCTTGCAATCCTGTTCACCGCATTTAGTTATGGAAAGATGGCAAAAGCATTTCCAATTGCCGGTTCTGCTTATACATTCACACAAAAATCAATTAATCCACAACTTGGGTTTCTTATCGGTTGGACAATCATGTTGGATTATATGTTAACACCAATGGTCACTTGTTTAATGTCTACTGTTTTTTTAAATGCCATGTTCCCTGGAGTCCCTCACGCCCTGTGGATTATCCTCTTAACTGCAACTATTGTAATACCTAGCATCTTGGGTGTTAAGTTCACTGCATCCACTGGTAAGATTTTTGTGATTGCACAAATCATATTTGTTTTCATCTTCTGGATTTTGACGATCAAAAGTTTATTGGCGGGTGCAGGAGCAGGTACGCTTTTCTCTATTCAGCCTTTGTTCAATGCAGAAGTTAAATTGCCTGTGATTTTGGCAGGAGCGTCCATTCTTTGTTTCAGTTTTCTTGGTTTTGACTCTCTTACTACGTTGTCTGAAGAAACAATCAATCCTGAAAAAACAATTCCTAGAGCGATTATCATCATGTTGTTGACAATCGGTGTCCTCTATATCGGATCAGCCTATTTGGCACAATTGGTTCACCCAAGTTTTGCATTTGAAAACACAGATTCTGCAGCTATGGAAGTTGTCTATTTGGTCGGCGGGAATTTGTTCAAATCTTTATTTGTTACCGCAGTAATTTTAGGGAATTTCTCATCTGGTGTGGCTTCGACTACAAGCGCATCCCGTGTGTTGTATGCAATGGGTCGAGATTCTGTACTGCCTAAAAAAATATTTGGGCATATCCATTCACGCTATAAAACACCGTCAACCGGAATTATTGTAATCGGGGTTATTTCATTACTCGGTATCGTGCTGACACTCGATCAAGTCATTAAGTTTATTAACTTTGGAGCACTTATTGCTTTCGCATCAGTAAACTTGTCTGTCATTGCTCATTATTTTATTCGGAATCGTAAACGGTCCTCTTTCACCGAATACATGCGTTATCTGGTTATGCCACTAATTGGAGCAGGATTTACGCTTTGGCTATGGTCTCACTTAGAGGTGGATGCATTGATTCTTGGAGGCATCTGGATGGCAATGGGCATTGGGTATTTAATTTATATGACAAAGTTTTTCAGACAGGGATTGCCTGAATTCAGTTTCGATAAGGAGATTATTCCTGAAAATGTTCTTTTAGAGGACATAAAAATGTAAAGGCTTACATGGAATGATTCTCGTGTTATTTTGCAGGTAGGATATGCAATTGAAAGGGGTGAGGTTATTCACGGCAAGGCTGAATTTCAAAAATGAAACAGCTTTATTCAAGGTTAAGAAACTCCTACCGCTTATTGTAATCTCTTGTTTTGTAGGAGAGGTTAAATGTGCATTTAAATAAAATAGGACTAATTAATTGGGAGGTTAGTAGAATGCTAAATTTAAAATTATTTATTAATGGTAAATGGTCAGATTCTGTGAACGAGGAAAAACGTACTATTATCAACCCAGCAAATAACGAAGTGATTGCAGAGGTATCGAGAGCAAGTGTTGAAGAAACGAGGGATGCCATTGATGCAGCTCGTAATGCATTTGATTCAGGTATTTGGTCAGAGATGCCGGCTTCTGAAAGAGCATCCTATTTATTCAAAATTGCGGATAAACTGGAGGAGAATGCATCTGAGCTGAGTACACTTGAAATGTTGAATACAGGAAAGCCTCTTAGGGAAGCAGAGTTCGATATTGGGGATGCTGTCAGTTGTTTCCGATATTATGGCGGCCTCATCACTAAACCAAACGGTCAAACGTATTCCGTTGCCGACCCGGTACAGGGGCTGATCGTTCGTGAACCTGTAGGTGTATGTGGTCTAATTGCTCCTTGGAATTTCCCATTATTGACAGGAGCGTGGAAAATTGCGCCTGCGCTTGCAGCGGGAAATACAATTGTGTTCAAGCCATCGGAGTTAACACCAATTACGACTATTAAGCTCTTCGAAATTCTTGAAGAAGTAGGGATTCCGGCGGGCGTTGCGAATTTGGTAACCGGAGGAGGTTCGACTGTCGGTAATGAATTGGCTGAAAGCGATAAAGTCGATATGGTTTCATTTACTGGCAGTACAACAGTAGGTAGATCAATCATGCAAGCAGCGTCAGGAAATATTAAGAAAATTGCTCTCGAATTAGGTGGTAAGTCGCCGAATATCGTCTTCGCTGACGCAGATTTTGAAACAGCAGTTGACTATGCGCTTTTTGGAATATTTATGAACGCGGGTCAAGTATGTAATTCAGGATCGCGTTTGCTCCTTGAAGAAAGCATCCATGACAAGTTCGTTGAAAGCCTAATTAGTAAAGCGAAAAAAATACGTGTCGGTCGTGGTGATGATCCTGAGACTCAAATGGGTGCTCTTGTTGGTGAAGATCATATGAACACAGTGCTAAATTATATTCAAATCGGCATTGATGAAGGTGCGAATTTGGTTTGTGGCGGAAAACGGATTACAAGTGGAGGGCTTGATCGTGGTTATTTTGTCGAGCCGACAATATTTGTAGATACAACGCCTGACATGAAAATTGTCCAAGAGGAGATATTCGGCCCTGTGCTAGTTGTTCAAAAGTTCAAAGATGAAGCGGAGGCTATCAAGCTCGCGAATGATACGCCATACGGTCTTGCAGCTGGGGTATTCTCTCAAGATGGTGCTAAAGCTTTAAGGGTTATTAAAAAAGTTAGAGCAGGTATTACATCCATTAATGCATACAATCTTGCTTACAACGAAGCCCCATGGGGAGGATATAAGCAGAGCGGACTCGGTCGTGGATTAGGCACTTTCGGTTTGGATGAATTTTCGGAAGTGAAACAAATAAATATCAATTTAGAAGTCAGTCCAACTAATTGGTTTGAAGATTGACAAACAAAACAAAGAGAGTCATGTAAGAGTACTTCGTTTACATTATGAATAATTGAAAGGGGAAATGTTTGATGGTATGGGATTTTAATTTTAACTTACCGACTTCTATTGAGTTTGGTAACGGGACAGTTAACAACGTTGGGAAAAGAGCGAAAGAGCTAGGTGGTAAAAAGGCGCTAATCATTACTGATAAAGGGCTAGCACAAACGGGGATTTTAAAAAGGGTAACAGATTCATTGGAACAGGAAGGGATTCCTTTTCTTGTTTATGATGAAATTACACCGAATCCGAAAGACGTGGATTGTGTAAAAGCCTATGAACAATTCAAAGACGAAAATATCGATTTGTTGTTAGGTCTTGGTGGTGGAAGTTCAATGGATACTGCTAAAGCAATCGGGGTACTTTTTACACATGAGGGGGAGCTTAAAGATCGCTATGGTTTCAATCTGTTGGAGCGCGATATTACACCTCTTATTTGTATCCCAACCACTTCAGGTACAGGTAGTGAGGTGACGACAGGGTCTGTTATCACAGATACGATTACTAAACAGAAAGAAGCTATACTTGATATTAAATTAGCTCCAAAATTGGCGATTGTGGACCCTGAATTGACGCTGTCTTTGCCTAAATCAATTACAGCTGCTACTGGAATGGATGCATTGACGCATGCAATCGAAGCTTATACAAGCAATATTGCTGAACCGATTTCTGATGCACTCAGTCTTTATGCGATTGAAATCATTGCTAAGTATCTTCCACTCGCTGTAGAGGATGGTAACAATTTAGAAGCAAGACAAAACATGCTTGTAGGAAGCTTGATTGCAGGTATGGCGTTTACGCACGCCGATCTAGGTGCGGTCCATGCAATGGCAGAACCGCTTGGAGGGCTGTATGACACACCACATGGAGTGGCAAATTCCATCTTCCTGCCTCATGTATTTGAATATAATATTTCGTCCAACCCGGAAAAACATGCGACAGTTGCGTTGAAACTTGGAGCAACCGCGGAAGGGAAAACGCAAGAGGAA
This sequence comes from Lysinibacillus sp. fls2-241-R2A-57, assembly GCF_030209535.1. Taxonomy (NCBI): domain Bacteria; kingdom Bacillati; phylum Bacillota; class Bacilli; order Caryophanales; family Bacillaceae; genus Lysinibacillus; species Lysinibacillus sp. fls2-241-R2A-57. Next base: position 21,501 of record NZ_JARVRU010000053.1, on the reverse strand, counting down.
ATTGCCCAAGAAGGTGTTGTATTGTTGCATGAACTTGCAAGTGAAATTGGCATTCCGCAATTCCGAGATTTAGATAATGTTAACCCTGATGATTTTGATTTTCTTGCTGAAGGGGCATTTAATCATTTGTGTACAATTACAAATTCTCGTAAATTATCGAAAGATGACTACTTGAAATTGTTCCAAAAAACTTATGAGATGGAAATGAAACATTCATGTCAATAACCTCAGAATACGCTGTAGGGTTCAGACGCATTATACCGAGGCAAGATTGATTGATAGTAGGGGGGATAATGATGGTTAATCACGATGAGAAACAATTTTTGAATCTGCCATTTACAGGGATTTGTACGTTTGGAAAATATCCGATTTGCGCAGATTTGGACCAGCTGGATGCCGATGTAGCGGTCATAGGGGTGCCGAATGATATGGGCACCCAATGGAAATCGGGTGCAAGAATGGGACCGCGGGGAATTAGGGAGGGTTCGACGTTATACAGTTTCGGATTAGAAGGTGCTTATGACATTGAAAATGATATCATGTATCTCGGGCCAGATTGGAAAGTGGTGGATTGCGGCGATGTCGATATGGTTCATGGAGATCTCTTGCAATGTCACGAAAATACAGAAGAAGCGATCCGTAAAATTGTTTCGCAAGGAGCTATGCCAGTAGTTCTAGGGGGAGACCACTCTATCACGGCCGCGGTAGGAAAAGGACTGGAAGATTTAGGTCCATTTCATGTCATTCAAATTGATGCTCATCTAGATTGGGCGGATCACCGCTCAGGAATGCGATATGGCCATGGAAGCTGCATCCGTCGTTTATCAGAGATGGATCATGTACAGAAAATATTCCAATTAGGTATTCGTGGAATTAGCAGCAGTAAAAAAGAGGATGTTGATGCTGCAAGAGATTACGGTAGCGTGATCCTATCTCCACGCCAGATGAGAAAAATGGGGATTGAAGAAGTGCTGGAACAATTACCAGCTGGAGAAAAATATTATGTGACAATTGATATCGATGGACTAGATCCATCAATCGCTCCTGGGACTGGTACACCTTCCCCAGGCGGCCTTCTTTACGATGAAGTAAACGAAATACTGGAAGGGATTGCAAAAAGGGGAGAAGTGATTGGATTCGATTTAGTCGAAGTGGCGCCTCCTTATGATCCTACCGGTATAACAGGACAAGTAGCGGCTCGCATCATGCTGGATTTGCTCAGCTATGTCTTAAAAGAGAAAGAGAATAAAAAGTATGCAAAAAAAATGGTTGTTGAACTGAAATAAAGCGTTCAGAATTTTACTTGACAAATAGTCAGAAAAGATTGCATAGTTTGAATTATAGGTTCGCTGAAAAGTCAAACTGAAGATTCAATCAACTTGTAAAGGTATGCTAATTGACTTTTGGAGAAATTAAAGTAGGCGAGAAAATAATTCAGGATATTACGTATTACTAATTTTAACTTCTTTCAGTGGATGTCCAAACACCCACTGAAAGAAGTTAAAGGCTCTAGACGCAATTATGCCGAGGCATAATTGATGAAGATTGTAGAGTGTGTGGTAAGCTAATCGAACCTCAAATTATTAAAAATGGTAAGTTTTTCTATATTACTACTATAAAATTTTAGCAGTCTATAAATTTTTTAGGAGGTAAGCTGATTGAAAGAAAAACTGACTATCGGTGAAATGGCAAGGCTTCGAGGATTGACCTCGGAGACATTACGCCACTATGATCGGATTGACTTGTTCAAGCCACAATATGTCGATTCTCATTCCGGATATCGATACTACTCCATTTTTCAGTATGAAATTTTGGGTACCATTAAAGAACTAAGGCAACTTAGGATGACTACAGATGAGATCAAGGAGTATCTTAATGAACGCAATTTCAGTAAATCATTGGATATTATGAAAACCAAACATGAAGAACTTGTTTCAAATCTGAAAGAATTGAATGAGATGGAAGAAAATATAAGGGAAAAGATTGCCTATTTGGAACAGGTGGAAAGAGAAAATGAACTTCAGAAAGTCATTTTCCGTGAAATGAAAAGTAGGCGATTACTTACCTTGCATGAGAAAATCAATAATAACTTTGAACTTTGTTATGGTGTCTTGAATCTAGAGAATATGCTTACGGAGAAGACACCGATTCTTGCTACTAACAGACTTGGCATTATCATCGAAGAAACGAATCTTAAATTGGGACGTTTTGAAGAACCTTCCACTATTTTTATAGTGGCAAAAAATAAGGAAGATATTCCAAATACATATCAATTGAAGATTCCGGGGGGATTATTTGCATGTATCCGTTACAATGGAGAATTATTGTCGAGTCGTAGCGAAAGTTTAAGGAAAATACTTCATTATCTTAACAAAAACAGCTATGAGATTACTGGTGATGCATTACAAATCATGCATCTCGATATCACGATTACGGATAAACCGAATGAGATCACCTTTGAAATCCAAGTACCTGTCCGAAAACTGTGATTCATTTATTTGTGACATATTTCATGAACCATAATTATATCGAAAACCGTTTGTAATTAACTCCATTGTGATCGATTTTTAGTCAAAATGGAGTTTTTTTATTGTTAAAGCAGCTAAAGATTTTGAATTGAGATCACCTTCGTCTAGGCTAAGCGCTACATCCTCGAGATTACTTTGATCTCTCCGGCAGATGTCACGGAATCGGAAAAGACTTCCTTGTGCAAGTGCAAAGCCGAGTTCGGACGCAATTATGCTCGGTATAATTCTTAATATCAAATAAGGATTCGTTAGATCTTTAATGTTAGATAAGGATGGCAATATGTATTTTAGATATACGAGTGTCGCCTAAAAAGTAACCCCTATACGAGAAAATTCTCGTGCAGGGGTTTTTACTGGTTGTGCTTCTTGTTAGGTTTATTTGCGAGATTGGTACAGCACCTCAAGAGCATTTATGGTTGAATCACTACTATTGCTCTCGAAAGAATGTGTGTGTGTCTAGTAACGATTAGTCTGCCTGAACCTCTTCGACAGTTTGTTCAACCTCTGCACGTGACATTTTTTCACGACCATCCTGCATTGCTTTTAATGTTTTATGCGCAAGTGCTAGTGGGAGTCGACAGAATAATAGCACAGTACGTTTATTAATGTCTTTCATATAAAGATCAGCTTTCGCAAGATTCTCCTCCGCGTAAGCAAATAAATCCTCACGTGTCCAGCCATCTGGTACGAAACTCACACCGCGTTCATCCAAATCCTCATGCTGATTACGTAAAATATTTACTGCTTGGAGACCTCGACCATAGCCAATAGCTAAATCACGATCTGTTTGAATATCTGCACCCCACGCCCAAAGCTCGGACAGCATTGTCCCAACAAGCCCTGCCACGTAGTATGTATAATCATCTAAATCCTCTCGCGTATGGACTTGCCAGTTTGCTTTTGCCCATTTTGCCATTCCAAAAGCCATTTCACTAGTTGAAGCTTGGACAATTTTACGTGAGCCTTCAGGACAAAACGTTAGCCAATCAGCTAAACGAAGAGATACTTCAGGTAGCTGATCTACATATGGAGCTAATAATGCTTCGTACGCTTCAGCATTAAATGTATCTTTTAATAATTCGCTCGTCGCATTTAGTAAATTATATTTTACATCATTTGAAAGCTGTTCATGGTCTTCAATTTCATCTATAGCACGCATTGCTAAATATGCGGCTGCCACTGACAATTTTAAATCATTTTTTAAAAAAGTAATCGGTATATAAAAAGTGCGGCTCGTTTCCTTTAAAACTTGCATCGCTTCTTTATAAAGTCTTTTTTGATCTTTCACTTGTATTCCTCCGTTCAAATGGTCACACATCTATAGTATATCGTATCGTAAAAGTGCTGAAAGATAAAACAGATTGTTCAATTTTAAATCATATTATTTGAAAGTGGGTTAATAAAATAATGTGGTTTAATAGTAAACTATTTAAAACTATACTATTTTGATAGTGATATTTGTAAAGAGAGGGAGTCTTTTTGATGAAACGCTTAGTTAACAAGATTGCAATTATTACAGGTGGTGCATCAGGGATGGGCACAGCAATGGCAAAATTATTTGCGAAAGAAGGGGCTACAGTAATTGCCGCTGATATTAACGAAGGAAACCTAGCGAAAATCTCTGAGCTAGAAAATATTGAGGGAATGAAATTAGATGTTTCTTCGGATGACAACTGGGCAGAAGTAACGAAAGCGATTGCTGATAAATATGGCCATATTGATATTTTAATTAATAATGCTGGCATTTCATCTGAAAAAGGTCCAGATCAAATTTCACGATTGGACAATTATGCATAATATCAATGCTTTCGGTCCATTCTTAGGCATTAAACATGCTTCACAATATATGAAAGAAGCTAGAAAAGGCTCAATTGTTAATACATCTTCCTATATAGTGATCATTGGTGCGGGCTTAAGTGCTTATACAGCATCTAAAGGCTCCTTACGTGCAATCGCTCGAGCAGCAGCTGCTGAATTAGGAGTTTACAATATCCGTGTAAATACCGTCTTCCCTGGTGTTATCGAAACACCAATGACTGCAAAATTGTCAGAAGCAAAAGAAACAATGGATATGTTAGTACGAGCTACACCAATGGGTAGACTTGGACAACCAGAAGAAGTTGCAAACGCTATTCTATTCCTAGCATCAGATGAAGCTTCTTATATTATATTACAGTGCAGAACTAGTGATTGATGGTGGTTATACAGCTCGCTAATTGATAGAGAAGTGAAAATGCTTTGAATGTTAGTGCATTTTCACTACTTTTGTTTTTTTAGTAGAATGATGTTAAAGTTATAAAAATGCGGCCACAATCGTATGAATAATAGAAAAATTTTGATATTTTTTGCGTTTTTTTCATGAAAGTTTGTTAAGTTATTGCACAATCATTTCAACAGCGTTAAAGTTTAGGAAGGGCAAATATGTAACTACACTTTTCGAGTAATTGCTGCTGACGCTACGCTTTCGCGCAGAAGACATTTGTAGCTGTCGATTTGCTTTCAGTAATAAATTACAACGTCGGATTTTGACACAATAACTCCTTGCAAAATCCGTGATATCTGTGGAGGCATGAACGTTATTCAACTGGCATCAAACGCCTTTTGAATAAAAGCAAAATCTAGTATATATCTCACCATCTGAAAATAGAGATTGTACGTAAAGTCAAAGGAGAATGGTATGCCAAAGGCTATAGGTATTGATGCAGGAGGCACATTGACAAAAGTTGCTTATTTAGATGAGCAGAATGAGCTTATTTTAATAACTTTCCCGTCAAATGACTTGCTGGCTGTTAAAAATTGGATTATTAATCATCCAGATATTGAGGATATTGGTGTTACGGGGGGACGTACAGAACAATTACTGGAAGTCATTAAAACAATGAAATCGATTCATTATATAGTAGAGTTTGAAGCTACATTGAAGGGCGTTCGATTTTTGTTGCATAAAGAAGGATACTTCTTTGAGCGAAGTATGATTACGAATATTGGTACTGGTACGTCGATTCATTATATGGAAGGTAATACGAATATTCGTGTTGGTGGGACAGGCGTTGGTGGTGGAACATTGATTGGATTGTCAGCGCTTACAACTGGAATTACTGATTATAATGAAATACGAGAACTGGCTTCTAACGGTAATCGAGAGGATATTGATTTACTGGTAAGGGATATTTATCAAGGAATGGATACACCTATTGATGGACATTTGACTGCCAGCAATTTTGGGAAAGTTGGTATTACAGAGTTTGTTAAACACCCAGCTGAAGATATTATTGCTACTGTACAAGGGCTTGTTGGTGAGGTTATTACTACACTTAGTATTCAATATGCTGAGGAAAAAAATGCTCAACATATCGTTTATATCGGCTCAACATTAAGCAATAATGATCATCTCACACGGGTGATTGCCAATTACACACGCACGAAAAAGCATACACCAATCTTTATTAATGACCACGGTTTTTCAGGTGCAGTTGGTGCATTACTAAATATAACTGAATACACGATTGTCTAATGGATAAAATGATGTACATTACTAATTATTATTGGTGATGTACATTTTTTTATGCCAGAAATGTTTACATCTCGTCTTATAACTGAAAGTAGTGGATGACATTTGTTAAGACAAGCGAAGCGTCTGCAACACGATGTTATCTGTTGACCCAAGCAGCTCATTGGACGCCCTCAGGAAAGTGTCCAGTCTGAACGGAAATCAACCACATGCTATGGTGATGAGCCTATATCTCGTATTCTTAGAAGTTATCCCCAAAGCATAATTCCTTCTATCCTGAGCACATTACCGTTAGGAGGTGAACAATCCGTGGGCAATCGAAATAACAAAAACAGTAAAAAAACGATGAATGTTAGAACACATAATCCTTTTGGTACCTACAAAAGCAAAGACCTCGATAAATCAAATAGTAATAACAATAACCCGAATGACAATCTAAATGAAGAATTCGCTGCAGAATTTGATGCAAAAGCAAAAAATAAAGATAATAAAACAAACCATGCGAAAGATCAGCAGTCCAATAAAAAGAAATAACCGAAATTTTGGAGGTGTCAATAATGGCTAAGAAAAGGAAAACAAGCTTCAAAAAGAAAAAGAAAGAAGATACACATAAAAGAAATGATCGTGAAGAATACTCCGCAGAATTTAATCAAGTGATTCATAATAATCCTCAACAACCAAAACAATAATGACGAAAACTGCTCCTTAAGTAGGTTGAGAATACTTCGGGAGCACTTATTATTTGTAGTTTTGGCGACTTTATGCAAAAAGAGTACGCGAGGTGGATGAACTTGCAAAAATTTTTTCTATCACTAGGAATTTTTCTTGTATTTCTTACCATGCTTTTACACGTACCAACAATTGCTTATGCTCAACAAGAAATACCTGCCCATGCTAAATGGGGAAAGGTAGCGATAATAGAGGCACAGGCCAAATATCCTCAAGCTAAAATCCTAGATTATTTGCATGAGGGAAGCGAGGTTAATGAAGATTCAACTATTGAAAAATTTAAGCTTTGGCTAAAACAAAGTGACAAAGAATTCGGTCTGCAAGTAAGAATCACATATGTAACGAATACGAACAAAGTGGTAAATATTGAACTTCAAGAAATCAATTCGTAAAAAAAGAGGATGCCTAATCTGGAGGGCATCCTCTTTCTTTTAGCTTTCTAACTTCTGAATAAATTCTCGCATTAATCCAGGTAAGTCTGGCCATGCATGACCGCTAATTAAATTGCCATCTGTATGAAGATTAGCTTCAATATATGTTGCTCCTGCTACTTGAACTTCTGGCTTACAGGCAATGTAGGCTGTTAGCTCACGTCCTTTTAATACCTCAGGAATCGTTGCAAAAATTTGAGCTGCGTGACATACAGCAGCAATTGGTTTATTTGTCTCAAAGAAATGGCTCACTAATGCTGGAACATGCTCATTTAAACGAATGTATTCTGGCGCTCGCCCACCAGGAATGATGAGTCCGTCAAATTGTGCTGGATCTACATCTGCAAAGGATGAGTGGGCTTCTAAGCCATATGCTGTACGTTCGATGTATGTATCAACTCCATCGACAAAATCGTGCAATACAGTTTGTAATTTCTTTGCTGCCGGTGCTGCAATCGTCACATCATAGCCAGCCTCAAGACAACGATAATAAGGATAAAAAATTTCTAAAGCCTCAACAGCATCTCCTGCAAGAATTAATACCTTTTTCCCCATGACTCCATCTCCTTTTTATTGTAATCTAGTAGCTTAATTCGACACTTTCAAAAAATTTCCTTCTGATTTTTTTGAAAAGATGAAAGAAGTAGAGCGATCGCTGCTAGAAGTGAAAAAATCGCTGATGACCTCAAGAGAATCGCTGATAAAAGTATGAAAATCGCTGATAACCTCAAGCGAATCGCTGATAAAAGTATGAAAATCGCTGATAACCTCAAGAGAATCGCTGATAAAAGTAGCAAAATCGCTGATAACCTCAAGAGAATCGCTGATAAAAGTATGAAAATCGCTGATAACCTCAAGAGAATCGCTGATATAAGTATGAAAATCGCTGATGAATCACAAACGATGTACAAGGGAACTTCAATATAACTTCAAATAACTAGCTTTACAATGAAAAAAATGAAGCGTATAGTATTTGTTTAACTAGGTAAATAAATTTAGGAGGTCAATAAAAATGAATACTTTATTTCATGCTTTATTCCAAAAAAGTCGTTATTTAACGAATTCTTTAAATGAAGTACTGAAACAGCACAATTTATATAGCTCACAATGGACTATTTTATATTGCTTACATAAGCACGGACCAATGACATTAACACAAATCTGGAAGTATTTAAATGTTGAGGCACCAAGTATAACAAGAGCAATTACTCGACTTGAGTCTTTAGGATGGGTGCTGAGAATGGATGGTGAAGATAAGAGGGAAAAAATTGTTACCTTATCTTCATATGCAGAGGAACGATTGCCTACTATTACTAAAACCATTTTAGCTTTTGAAGAAGAAATGGTGGGGGCATTGACTGTCGAGGAACAGCAGCAATTTATGATTTTACTGAAAAAAATGAAAGGTTGATTACATGAAGCAAGAGGGGAATACAAAAATCTGGACGAAGCGGTTTATTAGTCTCTTTTTAACAAATATCTCGGTATTTTTTGTTTTCTATGGGTTGGTAACGACTTTGCCACTATATGCGATAGGTGAGCTGCACCAAACAGATAAGGAAGCTGGATTGTTACTGTCGGGATTTTTATTATCAGCTATTATCGTTCGTCCCTTTTCAGGTAAACTATTAGATGTTTTTGGGAAGAAAAAACTTTTGGTTATTTCGATTGCCGGCTATTTTTTATGTACGGTTTTATATTTATTCATTCATCCTTTTGGACTTTTACTAGGATTACGTTTTGTAAATGGGATTTTCTTTAGTTTTATTACAACTGCAGCTGGCTCTTTAGCGGCAGATATTGTGCCAGCAAACCGTAAAGGTACAGGTCTTGGTTATTTCACAATGTCTACTAACTTAGCAGTAGTAATTGGGCCATTTATCGGTTTACTGCTTATTCGATATAGTAGCTTCAATGTACTTTTTATTGTTATGAGTATTTGTATTTTAGCAGGGGGTATCCTAGCTGTAACGGTGAATACAGATGATTTACCTAAGCCTACACATCAAGGTAAATTGACTTTTAAATTTGATGATTTATTGGAACGTAAAGCACTTCCGGTAGCGACTATTGCTAGTTTAGTAGCTTTTTCATATGCGAGTGTTTTATCGTTTTTATCAGTGTACGCACAGCAGAAAGATCTAATGGCTGTAGCGAGTCTATTTTATGCAGTTTTTGCAGCAGCTATGCTTATTACACGCCCATATACAGGTAAGCTTTATGATACAAGAGGACCACAATTTGTTATTATTCCTGGAATTATTTCCTTTGCTATCGGACTTGTTATGCTCGCATTTGTCTCAGGTCCGGCATTATTTTTATTTTCAGCCATCTTTATTGGATTTGGCTACGGGGCAGTAACCACAAGCTTACAAGCATTAGCTGTTCAATCTACGGCCCATACTCGCAGTGGGTATGCAACTGCAACGTACTTTACGATGTTTGATATCGGGCTTGCTCTCGGTTCTTATATTTTAGGGATAGTGGCAGTCCAAGCGGGCTATGCTTCAGTTTATCTAACTGGTGCAGGTTTACTGGTCGCTGTCTTTATCATTTATTTAGTGCGTTTAGCAAAAATAAAAACAAAGAAAGTAGCGCATGTATAAGTAATAGCTTTTTAAAATTGAATAGAGGTATTTTTTTTGAAGGTCGTAACTTTTATAGTGCACTTCAATTTAAAAACAGTTGGGACATTCCCAACTGTTTTTTCGATTCCTATATACGACCATACCCAACAAAGTGCTGCTTCCAATAAGAGCTATTTAAATTAGCAATATTAACGCCACTATTACTTGCATTAATCATTTGATTATTTCCAATATAAATACCAACATGTGAGATACCGGCTTTATATGTATTAGCGAAAAATACTAAATCACCTACTTTAGGTGTACTTACTTTTTTAGATGTATTGTAAAAACCAGCTGCTGTTTTACGAGCTGTCGAAATACCGGCATTGTTAAAAACGTAAGTGACATAACCTGAACAATCAAAACCTGTGCTCGGTTTACTTCCACCAAATGTATATTTTACACCTAAATGTTGTTTAGCAATTTGTACTATATTAGTTGTTGGTTTAGGTGTAGACATTGTCGGAGAATTAAGGTTCAACTTTTGTCCAACGTGAATTGTTGGAGAAGATAAGTTATTCCATTTCATCAATGATTGGTAAGAAACACCCTGTTGACTTGCAATCTTCCATAAAGAATCACCAGATTTTACAGTGTAACTTGCCGCTGATGCTGTCTCAATCGTTGAAAAAAGTACAGATGAACTTAATACCAATGTAGCTAATTTCATTCCCCATCGGTACTTTTTATTCTTTTTCATAATATGTATCCTCCTAAAAACGTTAAAGATTATTAACTTGGTATATAAATGATATTAACATTGTAATATTACAGTTATATGTCAACAAAATAACATTAAGGATACAATTTATACTGATCAAAATTATTGTTGAATACTTTTTTAATTACTCGTAAATTTAAGAAAACAGAGTTAAAAATAAAATATTGGGGGATAGTAAGTATCTGAACGAATTGAAGGGACTGTCACTTGTTGTAGGCAAGGAGCAGTCCCCATTAGATGGTTTAATTTTTTTCTTTTTGAATTGCATTACGTGCAAGTACATCTGCAGCTTTATTTTGCGTATCTGGAACCCATTTGATGAAAAATAAATCGAAGCTACGTGCAAGTGTAAGTGCCTGCTCAAGAAAAGGTTTAAATTCCTCATTTTTGACATATTCTTTTTCCATAGAGGCTACAACAATTTTTGAATCAGAGCGCACTGAAACAATGTTTGAAGAAAGTTTTTGTGCTTCCTCAAGGCCACGTACTAGGGCAGTGAACTCGGCAATATGGTTATTGGCTTGCCCTATATACTCACTGATCTGTATATGATGGCCTTCTCCTTTAATAAATATTCCAATACCACTAGGGCCAGGATTTCCTGCACTAGCAGCATCTATGTTTACTTCTAACATAAAATCCCTACTTTTTGTTTTAGATTTTACTTTCTTTAAGCGGGTGTCCAAACATCCGCTTAAAGAAGGTAAAGCCTCCGGCGGATGTCGTGGAATCGGAAAGAAGTTCTTTGTGCAAACACAAAGCCGATTCCGGACGCAAATATGCCGAGGCATATTTGATTTTAATTGTACATCAATAGTGCTTTTTCACAATATCTTTGTTAATCACAGCCTTTGTTAATTAAGGAAAAACAAAATAGTTGCTTGATCAAATTGTTCACTTCATAATAGTAAGAAGTGAATTTTGGACGTGAAAGGAGCGAGAGTTCGAAATGGATAAAGTGACGGTTATGAAAGATATTGATGAACTGCATGATACGTATTGCGCTGATTGCTTAGTGATAAAGCAATTACGAAAAGAGCGTGGTAAGCCTGGAGCTCATCGCTTCTGTATTGAAGCTTGCTCAGTAGGAGAGCGACTACAGTTTCTCGGAGAAGAGCTCTTGAAGGTATATAGTAAATGACTCTGTAAAAGGATTTGTACAAAAGATAACATATTACAGAAATGTGCTTCATCACCAAAAGTTGTAGATGACATTTTTTAAGACGTATGCTTGATCTTCGTTCCGGCTAGACGCCACGCCCCCAGTCGGAACGGAAATCAACCATACGTTATGGTGATGATTCAGAAATATCTTATCCACTTTGGCGAAGTAACCATAAGTATTAAATGGATTATGTTAATATAGAATACAGTATAATGATAAGTTGTATATTTGCTTAAAAAAATTCATATTTACTAAATTCAATGCATAAATAACAATATGTTCGGAAATAATAAAGTTGGTTGGTTACCATAGAAAAGCTACTTTGTTGTTGGTTATACTGATGACAAAAGTAGCTTTTTTCTATTTATCCCACATTAATGGGCAGTAATTTATCTGTACCGAAAGCGAAGAGTCCAGGTACAAAACCCCCACCTCAAAAATCACTGAAAGCAAAGATTTCCCTTTATATATAAATGCGCCGCACACTCTAAGATAGACTTAGGGCGTGAGGCGCCATTTTATTTTTAGGAATTATTTAGTTGTAGCATAGTTACTTAAGTCTTGATAATATTTTGTCAAAGAGGAAGCAGAAATATCGAACGTTGCCGCAATTTCTTTTACAGTCAATGACAACGACTCGAATAGCTCTTTTTCCTGACCATATCGAATCGCGCCAGCAGCAATAGCAGCCTCTTTACGCGCAGATGGTTGTCCTTCAATTAAATAGTCCTCTAAAAGCTCTAACATAGGAGCTGTTTCTCGATCATTTTGCTCAAGGAATTCTTTTACTTGTGTAAGTACATTGCTCTCGAAGTTAGAGAATTCCTCGCCTTTATAACCATTTGATACAAGTAATTCCCAGAAGGATAAATGCTCTTCTTTTAAGAATGCTCCAACGTTCTTCTCTGAAGCATCAAAATTTTTCTTGAATTGCTCAAATACCTTTGCATGGTCTTCTGGGAAGAAGATCAGCGTTGAAACAGCTAAATAATGCTCTGATTTTTTTGAACCATCTGGTAAGATGAATGCAAAGACATGCATACCTTCAGGGATAGGTTTGTCATTTTCACGACGAATATAAATTTCTTCATTTGTTAATACATGTGTAGCCTTAAAATATTTTTCTTCTACAACTGACACGGAACCAATAAATAGGTGAGGTTGTGACCAGCCTTCTAACACTTTTACTGTAGAAGGTCTTACCGTTTTTTTCTTCGTTTTCTTTAAGTAACCTTTCCAAATAGATGGCTCTTGATGGAAGAAGAAGTCGTCTAACGCGATCGCCTCAATTAGCTCTCTTTGTAGTACACTCTCTAATTTAGGTTGCCATGTACCTACATGCTCTATGTAGGCACGAACATCTTTGCGTTCTGGATATTCTAGGTAAAAAGTTTGTAGTACACGCTCTAATTCTTCAATTGCTACAGCTTCTACTGTAACCTGCTGTTTACCTTCACAACATTTTTTATATTTTTTGCCGCTACCGCATAGGCATGGATCATTACGTTTTACCATAATTAGAAACACTTCCTTTGAAAATTGTTTGTCGAATTTTGCTAAATAAATTGCGTACTCTTAATAATAACGGTACATTTGTATGAAGAAAAATGATTATCTATTTAGAAATGTCAAAAAAAAGTAGAGGGACGCCCTGATTCTAGTATATGTACGTAATTTCCTGCTTAGAACTAAAAAAGAGAAAACCATCCACGCCTTAAAAGCGTTGGATGGTCCTTGTTAAGTAAAATAGGGGTGATTATCCTTTGATAGTTTCCATTCCCATTGTTAATCGTTCAAGCTCATCAATGAGGTGACCGATATAAGAAATCGTATCTCGAAGCGGCTGCTCTGTTGTAATATCAACACCTGCCATTTGAGCTAACTCTACAGGTGATTTCGTACCACCAGACTGAAGGACAGTTAACCATTCATCTACGGCCGTACTACCTTCTTTTAATATGCGCTTAGATACTTGCGTTGAAATTGTTAAGCCAGCGCTATATGTGTAAGGGTAAAGGCCCATATAATAGTGAGGCTGACGCATCCAAGTAAGCTCTGCGCCTTCAGAAATATCGATAGTATCGCCCCAGAATTCTTCTAGGACAGAACGTTTTAATTGATTTAAAACTGTAGCATTAACAGCTTCACCAGCGTCAATTAATTCATATACTTTTCGTTGATATGCTGCCTCTAGTAAGTGTGTGACGAAATTATGATAATATGTTTTGGACACAATGTTTGAAATAACCCAACGTTTGAAGCGAGGATCATCGTTATGTGTCAATAAATAATTGGCAAGAAGCATTTCATTCATTGTTGATGGTGCCTCGATAAAGTATAACGAGGGACGACTATTAAAATAAGATTGATGGGCATGCGCATTCGCAAAATGACCTGCATGTCCTAGCTCATGGATAAGTGTGAATACCTCATTCATACGTTCATTCCATGACATTAAAATAAATGGATGACTACCATACGGACTCGAACAAAATGCACCTGTTGATTTTCCTTTATTTGGTGCATAATCAATCCATCGCTCGTTAAACGCCTTCTCAATCAAGTTCTTATAATCCTCGCCCATAACTGCTAATGCTTTTTCAACATAACCCTTTGCTTCAGCCATTGTTATTTTCGGATCATAATCTGGATCAAGTGCTATTTTTAAGTCAGCAAATGTCATTTTCTCGATGCCATTCGCTTGTTGTATCAGCTTTGCGTAACGGCGCATATGAGGCGCAAGTTCCTTTGTAATAAGATCTATTTGACGATTATAAAGGGATCGATCAACATCCTGATCAAACAGCAAATAGTCAATGACAGAGTCAAAGCCCCGTAAATCTGCCATTGTTTTTTCCTGTTGAATATGTGTGTTATAAATTTTGGCAGTTGTGTGCTGATAATCGCGTAATTTACTAGAAAATGCCTCAAATGCAGCACGGCGTACATTTGTATTAGCCTCAAACTCCCAGTTGTTTTCGTATAATACAAAGCTCAGTGGATGCTTTTCACCATTTGCTTCAAATTGTCCAAAATGCATATCAACTAGCTTTGTCGTATTATATGTTTCATAAGGCGCTTTAAAAGTTGAACTAAATGCTGCTAATGCTTTTTCCACTTCAGGGTTTAGCTGATAAGGCTTTTGCTTTAACAATTCCTCTAAGTAAATTTTGTAAATAGGACTTAACTCAGTGGCTTCTTGTAAAATTGCCTCGTCTAGTGCTAGTAATTCACTGCGTACGAAAGAAAAGGCACTACTTATTTTACCCACTGCAGTACTGTATTTTGCAGAACGCATTTGAGCTACGTCATCTGTACGATCTGCTTGAATATTTAAATTTGCATAAGTGCCAATAGGAACAATGCTTTTTTGTAATGCTTCAAAAGCTGTTAAAACTTCAATTACTTTTTGTGCATCTGTAATTGTACCTTGATACTTGCGTTCAAAGTTTAGAGCATCCTCTACAAGCTGAGCTAAAACAGGTTCAAAATCCCCATCATTTTCAAATAAATCTTTTAAATTCCATGTCTCTTCTACTGGTACATCTTTTCGTAATGGTAAAACTTCCACTAATTAACACCCCTTTTAATGTAAGTGACTTCATTATAACGAAACTATTTCGGAAAGTGAAATAATTATAGTGAATAGTTTTAATATTTTTAAAAATTAAATGATAATGTAGAAACTTATGTTCGTGTTCGCTATAATGGATTTAAAGAAAGGGGGAATGAAGTTATAATGCAGTTAGTTTTGGAGAAACCAGATGTGTATAAGTTAAGTCACGTGAATCAAGATAATTTATGGAAGAAGTTAATTGCGGATTTGTTTGAAGATTTTTTGTTGTTTTTTTTGCCAGAGTTACACTTAGAGGTAGATTTTTCGAAGCAAGTAGAATTTTTGCAACAGGAGCTTTTCAAAGAAATTATTGAGCATCGTCAAGGGCGCAAAATAGCTGATCAAATTGCGAAGGTTCATTTAAAAAATGGGAAAGAGCAATGGATTCTTGTCCATACGGAAATACAAGCTGGAGATGAAGTGCATTTTGCGAAGCATATGTTTGAGTATTTCTATCGTATTAGGGATCGATATGGTAAGAAGATTGTGGCTATTGCTATTTTTACGGATAAGAGTACAAAAAGCACGAACCGGTATTATGAAAAGTATTATGGTACAGAAATAACGTATACTTTTAATAAATTTGTTGTTTCAGATTTTGATGAAGAAGAATTGGAAAAATCACCTAAGCTTTTTAGTAAGGCGTTGCTAGCTTCAATTTATATGAATCGTACTAAAAATAAATTTAGCTTACGTAGTGCATATAAAAGAGCCCTCTTAAGAGAAGTGTGGTTATTAAATAATATTGAACGAACAGAAATAAGAGCGCTACTTTATTTTATTGATTACTTAATGAAGCTGCCAAAACCTATGTCTGAGCAGCTTGTAAAAGATGTTAAAGCTGAGATTAGAGAGGAGGAAGAAATTTTGCGTTTATATAAAGAGGATTTACCACCTACGCTTGTTGGAGTTTTAGAATTAGAGAGACAGGAAGGCTTTGAACAAGGTATTGAACAAGGTATTAAACAAATAATTATTGGTTTGATTGAAAAAGGTGCTGAGGATGAGTGGATTGCTGAAGTTGCAAAGCTTCCAGTAACAAGGATAAAGGAAATTCGCGTGGAACTTAAATAGATTAATTGTTTTTTAGTGTCAATTTTCAAATGTGTTGGTTTGGAAAATATAAGTTTTTCATTGGAGGATAAAAGGATTTTTTGTTGATAATTTTCTTTTGTGTGCCCATTCATAAAAGCTGAGATTAGAGGGGAGGAAGAAATTTTGCATCAATATAAAGAAGGTTTACCACCGACACTTGCAGGAGTATTGGAATTAGTAAGGCAGGAAGTCTTCGAGCGAGGCTTCAAGCAAGGCTTCGAGCAAGGCTTTAAGCAAGGATTTGAACAAGGATTTGAACAAGGCATGAAACAAATAATCACTGGTTTAATAGAAAAAGGTGCTGAGGATGAGTGGATTGCTGACGTTGCAAAGCTTCCAGTGACAAAGATAAGAGAAATTCGTATAGAACTTAAATAGTCTAATAGTGTAGAAAGAAAACATGACCATCTCTTATTAGGTTTGTTGTAAGTTTTCTAGCTTCCTAATGATGAAATCTTTTTGTGTGAGATTGTTGTGGAATTGCCTTTAACCTCCCGTTGTAAGGCAAATCCTCTTGCGGGAAAAGCGAGTAATATGTAGTGGAAGATGTTTTGTTTTTTATGATAAATGATCTTTGAAATTTATTTGTGTCAATGGGAAAAATATGCGTATAGCTAATACACTTTGTCACACATACTAATGGCTATACAATTGGCCATTGGAGGAGAAATGATGACACAAAACTTAAACAAACAATTGAATAAACTTGTCGCTACATGCTCGATACTTTATACAAAATTGCACAATTATCATTGGTATGTAACAGGTAGCGCCTTCTTTACACTACATGCAAAATTTGAAGAATTATATAATGAAACAACATTGAATCTAGATGAAATTGCAGAGCGCATTCTTTCGAAAGATGGAAGGCCTGTAGCGACTTTAAAAGAGCATCTTGAACTATCATATGTTGAGGAAGCGTCAGGAAATGAGACGACAGAGGAAATGGTAGCTATAACCATTTCAGATTTCCAAATGCTAATGAAAGCATTAAACTCAACAATGGAGCTAGCCGCTGAAGAAGGAGACGACCGTACAGAGGATTTACTTAATGCTATGTATCAGTCCCTTGAAAAGCATACGTGGATGTTAAAAGCCTTCCTAGGTCGCTAATAACCAAAATATTAATATCAAAAGAAGCAATGGGCATCTTGAGTAAGTACTCATTGTTTCTTTTTTTTGCATTTAATAAAGACTCTATATCATTATTACAAAACGACAACAAATATCTCGACAATATAACGAATGTTACAGTCCGTTAAAGAATGAAAAAAACGGTTATATTTTTAGGATATGTAGGGTAAATACCTAGTAAGCCATACAAATTAGGAGGAATTGAACATGATGAATGAACAAAACTCACAAATTGAAGTGGCCCATACAAGGGATGAGATGCTTCATATTTTAGAAAGTATGCGATTAGAAGCATATCAAATAGAGGACATTCACATTATTGCAAAGGATCCAAGCAAATTAGAGGATGTAAAATGGGATTCTGATGTTAAAACACATGAGGTAGGGAATTGGATGGATCAATTAAAATCATGGTTTACTGGTGAATCAGCTGTAACAGAAGGATTAAAGCGATTTGATCTTACTGAGGGACAAACAGCATACTATGCTCAACTAGTAGAACTGGGTGCTATCGTATTATTTACAGAGTGTGAGGATTTAACTGAGTCTATGAAGACTTAAACTATTTCGAAAGATAATTAGTATCGTCTGATCCGCGTAGTCCACGTGTAACTGTGTCAGAATCTACTCTTGAAAGTGCAGAAATCCTGAAGATTACGAGGAGCGTTTAAAGGCTGGAGCATATGAATGAGGCTGAACCAATTCGAAGATATCTATAAGAACAAAAAAACAGAGTGAATGCACATGCATCACTCTGTTTTTTTGTTTTGGATGGATTCAAGATTAATGAATAGCTTTTTCATGTTCTTGTTTTTTAATAAATCGTAATACATGAATATGCTCTAATTGAGCAACAAGGTTACCAATCAGAATAAAGCTACCACCAATTATTAATTTTATCGTTATTCCTTCACCGATAAACATCATAGCAAACATAGCTGCGAAAATTGGCTCTAAAGAAAAAATGAGTCCTGTATGTGTAGCAGAAGTATACTGTTGTGCAACAGCTTGCCCTACGAAGCAAAATGCACTACAAATGACACCGAGTCCTATAATGGCAATCCATGAAGTCGTTGTATTTGGAAGTGTTGGTGTTTCAAAAATTAATGTTAATATGAGTGCATAAAGTCCAGCAAAACCAAGTTGGTATACGCCATAGGAAATTGATTCAACACTTCGTGTAAATGTACTATTTAATAATAAGTAAATCGAATAACATAGTGCAGCGATAGCTATTAAAATATCCCCTTTTTGGAAGGAAAGTGAGCCTTGAGCAGTTAAAACAGTAATTCCGATCATTGTGCAAACAATCG
Source organism: Lysinibacillus sp. fls2-241-R2A-57 (assembly GCF_030209535.1). NCBI lineage: Bacteria > Bacillati > Bacillota > Bacilli > Caryophanales > Bacillaceae > Lysinibacillus > Lysinibacillus sp. fls2-241-R2A-57. The sequence goes on along the minus strand of NZ_JARVRU010000053.1, from coordinate 2,628 downwards.
CAAAACTAACTGCTCTTGAAGGTAATTTTTTTTCAATAAAACTGCTGAAAATAGGTACTAAGACAACTGTTAGACTTAAAATAAATCCAGCATTTGATACAGAAGTTGTTTCTAATCCGAATAAGCTGAGAGCGAACACAATGAATAATAGAAACCCTTGAATAGCTGCATATTTTAATGTTTTAGCATCGACTTTCATCATGCGTTTATAAAAGATAATACCTGCTGCGAAGAATGCGATGATACAACGTAAAGCCACCACATTATAAACTGCCAATGTTTCAAGTCCCATTACCATAAAGGTATAAGATAATCCCCAAAACATTGTTACAATAACCATCAATAAATTTGCTTTTCCTTGGATACCCATTATGCTCACCTACAATCTGTGTACTAAAACAGTTTTCATATAAAAATTACTATATATCTTGTATTGTGATTAGTAAAACGAATGTTTATAATGATTAGTATTAAAAAAATTCATGTATGCAGAGGGAAAAGGCAATGAGTTTAGTGAAATATGAGATTTTGAATAAAGTGGCTGAGGTAGCAAGCTTTACAAAAGCAGCAGATGCTTTAGGTTTAACTCAATCTGCTGTAAGTCATGCTGTTTCCAGCTTAGAAAAGGAGTTCGGCTTTGCGCTCATTCATAGAAGTCGAGCGGGTGTCACGTTAACAAGTGAAGGGGATGCAATGCTAAGGGCGATGAGGCATGTCCTTGATGCAGAGGAACTATTACAACAAGAAGCTGCACACATACTTGGTGTTACTCGTGGAAAAGTACGAATTGGCGTAATTTCAAGCATTTCCTCAAACTGGATGCCAGAAATTGTCCGTATTATGGACAATCAATTTCCTGGCATACAAGTTGAATTGCGAGAGGGAGACTATTATGAGATTGAACAATGGCTACTGAGTGGAGAGGTGGATGCTGGGTTTTTAAATGGTCAAAAGTCGGGGCAATTTCAGTATATTGAACTCCAGCAGGATCCATTGCTGTGTATTGTCTCCGATAAAAGTCCGCTTTATGATAAAGCGGAAATTGATATAGTGGAACTAGAGGACATGCCATTTATCATGACTTCATATAAAGGGACAAATGATGTAAAAGTACTTTTAGAGCAATATCATGTGAAGCCAAATATTCGTTTTGAACTATCGGAAGAGGTAGGGATAATATCGATGATTTCTCACCAACTTGGCATTAGTATTTTACCGAAATTAGTTACGAATAACTTACCTCCTACGTTAAAAGCCATTCCTTTAAAACAAGGTGGTTATCGTACAATTGGAATAGCTATGAAACATCAGGCATCACCTGTTACCAAAAAATTTGCGGAAATATTAAGTTCCTGGTTAAAAGAACAAAATAAGTTCGAGTAAACGCTTAGAGGAGATCGACATGCTCTATAAAAACAACATTGAACCTTTACATAGCATTACGTAAAATAGTATTTGTATATTTATTTTCATTCAGCAAATCTTTTTTTGTACCGAAAGCGTAGCGACAGGTACAGAAGATTCCCACCTCTAAAGGTGGTGAGATGAATGCAATTTTAATTACTTTTTCAGTGGGTGTCCAAACATCTACTGAAATAGGGGGAACTCAGTCTAAGAACGCCACGTCCTGTGGCAATTTATCTGCGCGAAAGCGAAGCGTCAGCGGTAAATGTTTTCTGTAGCGACAGCTACAATTACGCCAAGGCGAAATTGATTAGAAAAAAGGTGATTGTATGGGGACATTACGAGGTAAGACCGTACTCATTACAAGTGGGGGAACACTTGAAAAATGGGATCGTGTGCGTGGACATACGAATTTATCAAAAGGATCGATGGGCTGTTATTTAGCTGAGGCGGCACTAGAGGCTGGGGCAAACGTAGTGTATATGCATGGTTATTTCGCACAGCTACCGACGAATAAAGATAAAATGCGTACCATTCGATTTGAAGGTATTGAAGATTTAGGCGAGAAAGTTCGACATGCTGTTCAGGAAGAACAGGTGGATATCGTTGTAATGGCTGCTGCTGGTTCTGATTGGCTCATTGACAAAGTATATGACCAATCAGGGAATTTAATGGAGGAAGCAGGTAAAATGCCTTCTGACGAGCCACCTATCATTCACTTTAAAAAAGCGCCTAAAATATTAGGGCAAATAAAAAAGTGGCAGCCGAATGTTACTTTAGTGGGCTTTAAACTCGAGGCGACAGATGATGAGGAGTTTTTACTGTCCCGCGCACGTCTAAGGATGGAATCGGCGAACGCTCAATTTATGGTAGCAAATAGCTCGCAGTCATTATATGGTGGAGATGAGCCACATTGGATTGTACCTGCTGAAGGCGAACCACTAAAGGTTATGGGCAAGCAAGATACAGCAAAAGCATTAATGGATTTATTACAAAATAAATAGAGCGAAAACTGTGTAGAGGCAATAAATCTGCACAGTTTTTTTGTTTTATAAAATGATTTAGTAGGTGTTTGATTAACCATTTTTATCCACTCATTAGAAGGCTCTGATTTCCGCTACAAGCTACTCGCTTTGCCGCTGACGCTTCGCTTTCGCGCAGATAAAACATTTGCCGCTGACGCTTCGCTTTCGCGCAGATAAAACATTTGCCGCTGACGCTTCG